>JAGRAK010000137.1 GCA_020434645.1 Bdellovibrionales bacterium
TTTGCCCACAAGGCACAATCGCTGAAAGGTTACGTGCTGGCGGCGCCGGTATCCCCGCCTTTTACACTCCTACTGGAGTGGGCACCCTTGTCGCAGAGGGGAAAGAAATCAAAGAATTTGACGGACGCGAATATGTTCTTGAGCGTGCGATCACAGGAGATTTTGCTTTCGTAAAAGCGTGGAAGGGCGATAAATTTGGCAATCTTGTTTTCAGAAAAACATCGCGCAATTTTAACCCGATGATGGCGACCGCTGGCAAAATCACAGTCGCTGAAGTTGAAGAGCTTGTTGAGCCTGGAGAAATAGACCCAGATCAAGTTCACACTCCCGGAATTTACATTCAGAGAATTTTTAAAGGAACGAATTATCAAAAACGAATAGAAAACCTAACAGTGAGCAAAAACTAATGAAGACACCGCTAACTCGTGATCAAATAGCCAAAAGAATTGCTCAAGAAGTTGAATCTGGATTTTGCGTAAATCTCGGAATCGGAATTCCGACACTTGTCGCGAACTTCATACCGCCAGAAGCAAATGTTATGTTACAAAGCGAAAATGGTCTTCTTGGCATGGGGGCTTTTCCGAAAGAAAAAGATGTTGATCCTGATTTGATCAATGCCGGAAAGCAAACCGTTACGGCCGTACCGGGCGCGAGCTTTTTTTCATCAGCCGATAGCTTTGCTATGATTCGCGGCGGGCATGTCAACCTGACGGTTCTCGGCGCTATGCAAGTTGATACGAACGGAGATATCGCCAATTGGATGATTCCCGGAAAACTCGTAAAAGGCATGGGTGGCGCAATGGATCTTGTGGCCGGCGCAAGACGCGTAATCGTGGCCATGCAACATCAAGACAACAAAGGCCGATCAAAACTTGTTAAAAAATGCACCCTCCCCCTAACCGGCGTGAAATGCGTTCACCGAATCGTGACTGACCTAGCCGTTATCGATGTCACAGATGATGGTTTTCTTCTGCAAGAAGTGGCGCCAGGATACACTCCCGAAGATATTATTGCCGCTACTGAGGGCGATATGACCGTCTCTCCCAATTGCAAAACGATGTCGCTCTAAGCTCTGGCCACGACTTTCGTCTGGAGTCCAGTACACTTCCTGAATGATTTCAGCATAATAAAGGGAGAACACTATAATGAGTGACTCCAACACAAGGATCATCAACTTTGGCCGGGCAAATTAAGGAACTTAAAAAAGGCGATCTCTTATTTCGCGAAGGTGATGCATCTGATGCCATGTATGTTATCAAAAAAGGTCGCATAGCCATCACCAAAACCAAGGGCTCTGGAGAAATCGAACTGGCCGAACTCGGAGCAGGAGAAATGCTCGGCGAGATGGCATTTTTTGATAATAAACCACGCTCAGCCGGAGCTAGAGCTAAACAAGATTCAGTTATTATAGCGCTCCCCTTTTCAGCCCTCTATGCACAATTTAAAACATTCCCTGAATGGCTAAAAGCCATGGTGAAAAATGTAAATGGCAAACTCCGTGACGCCAATGCAAAAATTAAAAATCTAGAACGTGAAACAGCACCTGAGACGACGGCGTTTCAACCTCACATGATCACGCGTCTTTGCGCGATTATTGCCTTAATCGGATATAAAGCTGGCGAAAAAGAAGGCGACGCAATTGTGATTCCGTATTACATGCTTAGAAATTACTGCATTCAGATTTTTCAAGCCCCCACCTCAAAGCTTGATAAAATGATGGAGGCCTTGCAAGGCATGCAAATAATGAAGGTCGAAGAACTCGATCAAGGCCGCAAAAAAATCACTATTTTAAAGCACGAATTTTTAGCTAAATATGTCGACTGGTATAACGAATATCTTTTTAAAGACGAAAGTAAACGCGCCACTATCACTGAAAAAGAAATGCCCGGCCTTCGCGCCCTCGCCTTTTATGGCGCAAAACAAACTCCTGATGACAAAGGCATGGTCACTGTCTCACTTACCGATATTCAAAATAATTCAATGAAAGATTTAGGTCTATTAGTAAACGTCAACGCCACCGACCAGCTCGCAGAAAAAGGCCTCGTGCAAGACAAGCAATCCGGCGAAGGCGGCATCCTCACTCAAAAATTCGTTCTTAAAGACATTGAACAGCTCCTACCATATTGGGAGCTCACCTTTGCGCTGCTAAAGATTCCAATCTAAAACGGTGCCCGGCGCCAATTAAAATCGGAGTGGCTTTTTACCCTTAGGCGCTTGCTGGTCGCTGACCGTGTAGACTCTCATGGTATTCGTTTTGGCACCTTGCTGAACGGGTAAGCCCATCGTGACGATGATATTGTCACCAGGCTTACATATACCATATTGCACAAGCATTCTCTCAATTTGCTCCATCGCCTCTTCACTTGTCTTATAGCGATTCACTAGCAAAGTTTGAATACCCCAAACCAGCTCTAACCGATTCAGTGTTTCCGGCACATGAGTGGCCGCAATAATCTGAGCATGAGGTCTAAAGTTGGCTATCTGCATAGCCGTTTTACCTGTAGTCGAAAAACAAACAATCACTGGAGCATGTAGCTTTAAAGCTGAAAGCGAAGCACTCGCCCCAATACTTTCAGCGATCCCCATAAATTCATTATCTAAAGAAATATTGTAATAAAAACTCCCCGTGCGCTCAACTTCGAGAATAATTTCATGCATGGTCTGAATGCATTTAAAAGGGTATTTACCACTGGCGCTCTCTGCTGACAGCATCAAAGCATCAGAACCATCCAGCACGGCATTGGCCACATCAGTAATTTCAGCTCGCGTTGGGCGCGGATTTTCAACCATACTATCTAACATTTGCGTGGCGGTTATTACGGGTCGGCCAAGACTATTACAAAGCGAAATAATTTTCTTTTGATTGAGCGGGAGTTGGGTTTGACCCACCTCCACTGCCAAATCGCCGCGCGCCACCATTACCGCATCACTTAAAGTCACAATCTCTTCTAAGTTCTCTATGGCCTCAAGCATTTCAATTTTTGCAATTATACGTGTTCCAGGATTTTTACTTTCTATAATTTCACGGAGTTTTTTTATATCGTCACCATGGCGAACAAAACTCAACGCCACATAATCTACATTATTTGCAAGACCGAATTCGAGATCCTCTAAATCTTTCTCCGTTAAGCAATCCACCGGAAGACGAGCCCCAGGCAAATTCATTCCCTTTCGATCTTTTAAAATCCCACCATAGATAACTTTGCAAGTGACTTCTTCAGCAGCAACTTGAGTCACCGAAAGCTCAAGCAAACCATCATCAAGAAGAATACGCGTGCCCTCAACACAAGACTCGGGCAGCTCTTTAAAGTCAGTGGTTAAGACTTTTTCATCACCCATTTCGAGGGTGGTTGAAATTTTAACCACATCCCCTTCTTTTAATTCAACTCGCCCATCTTTTAATTTACCGACGCGAATCTTAGGACCCTGCAAATCTTGCAAAATAGCTACAGGAGCTGCCAGAGAAATTGAGAGCTCACGAATGTGCTGAATAACAGCAAGGTGATCCTTATGATTGCCGTGTGAAAAATTGAGCCTGGCCACATTCATTCCTGCACGAATCGCTTTTTCTAAATTTTCACGGGAGCAAGTGGCTGGCCCAATTGTGGCTACAATTTTTGTTCTTCGATTTGCTACTACTGAACTCATGATCTAGGATTTTTTCACAGATCGGAGCACTTCGTCTAGCTTTTCTTTATAGCGCGACGTCACTTCTTTCATCTCTCTTTGATGAGAGAGTTGCGCTTGCTTATTTTGATCGGCTTGCTGAACCTGTAAGGCATCAACCTCAGACTGCTTTTGCCTTCCAAGGCTTTTTATAAGTTCTTTTTCTCTTGTCTCTCGAAGTCGCTTATCACGTGTAAAGCGATCATTCATATCAGCAATTTGCTTTTCATATTTATCAACGATACTATTGATTTCTTTTTGGTGTGTGATCTCTTGTTTTTGAATTTGCTCTTTCATAAGCTGATTAGACTGAATTTTGTCTTTTTCAAGCGCGAGTCGCAACTCGCGCTTTTCATTTGCCGACTCTTCACGAACAAGCTCAATATTATCTTTAAAATTATCTCTTAATGTTTTTTCAGTTTCTTGAGTCTCATCTCGTATTCGCGAAATTCGTGTATCAGCATTTGCTGCTGTGTAATCTTGTCGAAGCTTAAAGTCTTGCTCAACTGACTCTAATGCAGATCGATTTTTAAAATTCTCCATCTCCATTCGCTGACGATAATATCGACCACTTTCAACAAGCTGCTTATCAGCCTCACTCTTAACATGATTTATATTTTGTGAGTTGATCTCATTACTCTGCCTCAAAGTATCAAGCCGAGCCTTTTCGAGATAATCAAATTTTGTTTGATAGGAGTCTTGAATATTTCGAATCTCATTTTTTGCTATTCGCCTGGCCTCTGTTTGTTTTAATATACTTTCGCCTCGTGTTTTAGCTAAATCTTGCTCTAAACGATTCACCTGGCCGTCTATGCGATCGCTCACTTCTGCATGAAACTGTTGCGTAGTGGCGTTGACAGCCTCTTGGTCGGCCTCTCTTGCTTGCAACATTTTTTGACGAACATCTTGAATGCCCTGCTGGTAACCTTCGCGAGCGCTATCTTGAATCATAGCATGCCCTTTTTCACGACCTCGGGTGTCCTCCAGGTGAGCATTCTGCATTCTATTTTTATCTTGCATGTGCCGAATTTCTTGATTGCGTAAACGCTGATCAGCGCTCTGTCTTAAAGTTCTAAAATTATTTTTTAAATCTGCAACCTTTGCATCTCTTTCGTCTCGAATTCTCTCAAGCTCTTTTTCATGTTGCGCTTTGAGTTTTTCGCGACTCTCCTGCAAGGTCGATTTTTGATCTTCTCGCAAATTCTCTAATGTTTTAGAAAATTTATTTGATTCGGCCTGATGTTGCTCTTCGAACCGATCATGAAGCTCCTTAACGCGATCTTCTTTGCCAAGGCTTGTTTGTTTCACCTCAAGGCGCGAAGCCTCACTCTGAGCTTTGACGCGTGCGCGATTATCTTGCATGAGTTTCTCAAGTTGCTTTGTATGCATTGAGCGAAGGTCTTCCATCTCTTTTCTATACTTTGCATCTTTTTTAGTAAGAGACTCCTGCGAAAGTTCTCGTGCCGCGCTTAAGTTTTTCGCTTGCTCAACATCTTTTTTATCTAGAGATGTTATATATTTTTGATTCAGTGCTGTAATCTCGCGATTATGCTTTTTAATCAGCTCCGCTTCTTTATTGCGATAATCTTCTCGCGCTTTACGGATAGCCTCATCTTGAGTGTTCGAATTTGATTTTGATGATACGGATGACATCCTGTCTCTCCCCCACTAAAGTTTATTGTTTTATTTTATATCTATATTATGAAAATAGGGCTTGGCTTTTAGTCTAGAAATTACCAATCATTGAATATACGACGCCTAAACATATCTCTATACTTATTATTTTCGGCCTCTCGCTCAGCCTTAAGTCGAGCTTGGCGCGCCTCTTCAGCTTCTTGAGATGCAATTTCACGCTGAACAACTTCAACATACCAAGGACCCACAAGGCTTGACGCCCCTGACCATGCGCTCATAAAATTCTTTAAATCATTTTTAAAAATTGATTTATCTTTTAATGAGTAAAACTGACTCCAGTTTTTTATTAACGGGTCAATTTCTGCTGGCTTTG
>JAGRAK010000138.1 GCA_020434645.1 Bdellovibrionales bacterium
CTGCGCATCATTGGCGTTTAGCAGCCTCACCTTAATTCCCAGTCTGAGCGGCTCCGGCTCTGAGTTGGAGGGGGTCAACTTACTGGGGCTCCGCTTTTCGGATGGGGCGACCCGTGAGGCGCCATCACCTAATTTAGCTTCTGAACGACATGACAGCGAAAGCAAACTCACGGTGAAAATTAAAATAAATCTAAACATACTCAACCCCCGATAAAATAAACATGATGTCCGGATTCAGCTCACATAATTTCGGACAAATATTTTGCGGCACTTTCACACAAATGAAATGTCGCTATTATTCAGACTTTCATTAATTAACTCAGAGTTCAACACTTGAGTCTTTTTGTTTATTGAGTTACCCCATTGAGTCACATGGACGTACAAACACTATTAAATGAATTAAATCCCCCGCAGCGCGAAGCCGTAGAAGCCATGACTGGCCCACTGCTCGTTTTAGCTGGAGCGGGATCTGGCAAAACTCGAGTACTCACTTTTCGCGTAGCCAATATTATTTTGCAGGGCGAAGCAACGCCTGGGCAGATCTTTGCTGTCACATTTACTAATAAAGCAGCGCGCGAAATGTGCCACCGAATTGAATCCTTACTCACCCGAATGGGCATCCCACTTCACGAACCTCTTTGGATTTCTACATTTCACTCGTCTTGCGCCCGAATATTGCGCGAAGATATTTATCGCTTAGGTTATCAACCATTTTTTGTAATCTATGACAGCGGTGATCAACTCAGTCTATTAAAGCGCATTTGCGAAGACATGAACCTTAACGACAAAGTGTATCCGCCAAAATCTTTTAGTCATCAAATCTCACAAGCGAAAATGCTAGGCCTCACTCCTGACAAAGTTTCTGGCCATCGTTTTTTTAAAATGGATGAAACCACTTTAGAAGTTTATCAAAATTACGAAATTGAAATGAAGCGATCAAATGCTCTTGATTTTGATGACCTCCTTCTTAAAACTTATGAGCTGTTGAGCCAGCACCCTGACGTACTCGCTCAGTACCGTGATAAATTTCGCTTCATTTTGGTCGACGAGTATCAAGATACCAATCACATTCAATACTTAATTGTTAAATTACTCGCTGAAGGTCATCGCAATCTTTGCGTGGTCGGAGATGAAGATCAGTCTATATATAGTTGGCGCGGGGCTGACATTAAAAATATTCTCGATTTTGAAAAAGATTTTCCTGAAGCGAAAACTGTAAAGCTTGAAGAAAACTATCGCTCAAGCCAAAACATTGTCGATGCGGCCACTAAAGTCATTTCTAAAAATACGCAACGAAAAAACAAAGTGCTCTTCACAAGTAACGAACCCGGCTCAAAAATCACTGTGCAGGCCGAGAACAACGAATACGATGAGGCTCGATTTGTTGTTCGCAAAATTCAAGACTTAACCCGTGATCGTCAATATTCGCTAAATGATATCGCCATATTTTATCGCACCAATGCGCAGTCTCGCGTTCTTGAAGAACAACTGCGTAGCCATGCGCTAGCATACCGAGTGTTTGGCTCAGTTAAATTCTATGAGCGCAAAGAAATTAAAGACGTCATTTGCTATATGCGTATGATTTTAAATCCAAACGATGATGTGGCATTTTATCGTACAATCAATACTCCCACTCGTGGGATCGGCAAAACCACAGTGCAAGAAATCTTAACAATGGCTTCTCAACATAAAATTTCAGCATTTGAGGCAGCCCGACAAGTGGCCATGCAAAGAGTTGTTCATGCAGGCGCTTGTAGTAAAATTAACGGATTTTTAAACCTCATCGAAACTTTGCGTGAAGATCTAAAAGACGCCTCCCCATCAGAGGTCTATTTAAAAATTCTTGATGTCACGGGTTATGCAAAAAAATTAAAAGACGAAAATACTCCAGAAGCCTCAACTCGTATCGAAAACTTAGAAGAATTTCAGAATGCTATTTTGCAATTTGAAGACGAGCGCGAAGAAGAGGCCACTATGCAGACCTTTTTAGAGGAGATGGCTCTTATCTCTGACGCCGACAAAGCTGATGATGAGA
Organism: Bdellovibrionales bacterium; assembly: GCA_020434645.1. Lineage (GTDB taxonomy): Bacteria > Bdellovibrionota > Bdellovibrionia > Bdellovibrionales > UBA1609 > RBG-16-40-8. The sequence goes on from JAGRAK010000138.1 coordinate 2,036, forward strand.
TGGAAGCCGTCACCTTGATGACCCTACATTTATCAAAAGGCCTCGAATATAAAAATGTATTTATGGTCGGATTAGAAGAGGGGCTTTTCCCGTCAGGACGAAGTATTGATGACCCTGATCAACTCGAAGAAGAACGTCGTATATGTTATGTCGGCATGACTCGTGCTCGAGAAAATTTATTTATGAGTTACGCAAAATCTCGACGTGTCTATGGCCAAGAAGAATTTCGTCCCGTCAGTCGCTTTATTGCAGAAGTGCCGAAAGAGCTGGTGTCAGCCAACGCCGCCATTAAGCGCCCCGGATTTTTAGATCGCTATGCCGAGAAATATGGAACGCAAATGGAGCCTGAGGCGGGATCTCAATCAAGTCCTCATGCCGGATATCGAAGCCGCGATGCTGTTGCGAACAAAAACGTTTTCCCAAATTATGAAGGGGATAATTTTTCACGTGAGAGCGCCACCCAACAAAGCTATTCAAATGATAATTTTGGTCAACAGGGCTACGCAAATGATGGCTATTCGAATGAGGGTTTTTCAGAAGATAGTTTTGAGAGCGCGCAGTCTAAAAATTTCTCTCGCGGCCAACGCGTGCGTCACCCCACTTTTGGAGTCGGTTCAATTTTTCAAGTTGAAGGCAGTGGCGACCAACAAAAAGTTAGCGTTTTATTTAACGATCGATCTTTGAAGAAATTTATGGTGAAACACGCTCGTCTTGAACGTGTTTAGTCGTAATATTATAAAAGATCCAACCCTACGTCTTGCTTCAATACGGTTACTTTTTCTGCCGCTGGATCTTCAATAGAGATTTTAAAAGTATTGTAACCATTTTTTTGATCTTCTATGGCCTTTGCATATCCTGCTCTGTCTGCTTTTTTATCTGGAAGTACTCGCTCAACTGTTACAGTCATAGCTTCGCCTTTAATTTTGATGCTGTCTACGCCGATATCCACTAGTTCGCCAGTAATAGAATCTTGAGTAATGACTAAATTTTTTGATGCTACAGAAGATTCATCACCATCAAGTGCTGCAACATCAGCCTTATCTTCTTCAGAAGCCGCAACAACCGGCCCCGAATAAGTTGCCGTCAGCGTTTTACAATCAACTTTTACATCAACTGGCAAGACCGCCATTGTCGTTATAGCTGCAGATGTAGTGGCTCCCTTATCTTCTTCAACAGAAGTTTTTGCAATAATTGCCTCATCTGATAACTTTAATAATTCACGGTGTTTATTAAGGTCCTCCATATTGAAGGCACGGCTACTATCACATTTAGCCATAAGTAAACTGGAGCTATTCCAACTTTCTGGTCGAGAGAGACCCTTGTTACATGCCGAAAGCGTAAACATCATAAACATAGATGTAATGACAACAAGTTTCATCTTCGCGTTTCTATTGTACTTCATATATAGACTCCAAAAGTTAGCTCTCTGCTCGAAAAGAGCATGAATCATAACTCTATAGAGCAATTAAAATGCCGTAATTTTAAGCTGAGTACTCCAATAGAAGCAGGTTTGAGCTCATAAGCGGTGACAGCCCACGCATTTACCCTAAAAATAGTGACAATTCTGCGCCTCTTTCTGATTAATCTCCTAAACTACCGATTTTACGCCCAAAGATAGAGCACGCGCACTCTCCCTGTCAGAAGTTCTGCAGCTGTATAATTTTGAGACACTTTTTAAAATTAAAATTAAGTAGGTTATTTCAATAGGTTACGGCATTGGCACAAGCTTTAGCTGTTGGATCAATTCTCGCTCTATAAAAACGTGAGGTGAGAAGTCTTTTAGTGCTTCTTGTAGAAAACTTTAGGAGGAACGAATGAAAACATTAACCCTTAATCACAAACGCATTCTATTTGGAATGTTGGTTGTCACCCTAGGCTTTTCTAAGTCTTGGCTACTTGGAGCAAGCGAAGTCACACGAGTCGATCTCGCATCTGAAACTGCAGCCAGCGGGCCTGTGGCACCTCCAACAAGAGTACGCACATCTGCGACAAGCTCTTCACAAAGAATTAAACGACAAGTTGAAGTAAACGGCAAAGACTACATCATAGATGTGACTTTAACCAAAAAACAGATGGAAGTTATGGATGTCGTTGACGGAAATGTCACAACTAAATTTGACACAGTTACTGTTGCCACATTTAGTGACAACGGATGCACAACTTGTATTTCAAGTATGCAGTTAACAAATATTACAGACGTCGCCGACCTAAGCAGCCAACTTGATAACCACATTAAAAAAGAAAAAGAAGCGCAACTTAAAAAAGAAAAAGAAAAGAAAAAATTAGATGAAGCCGTTGCCAATTGCGAAAAGGCAGTGGACTCTGATGGTGAAGTCATTGATCTTCTTGATGACAAGAACAGTAAAAAATACTGGAGCTGTAAAGCAACCAAAGTAAAAGAAGACAATGACGACCGCACCGAGCGTCGCCAAGCTTTTCACACTGAAATCGTAGATGAATTGCAACAGCGCTTACTTGAAGCGAGCCCTGAAGAGTACGCCGGGATATTAGCTGATATTAAAGAAATCAAGCGAACTGTTGGTTATGATTCAGCATTACGATCTGAATTAACATTTCTTGAAAAAGGCGCTAATGCGATGGTTTCTCTACCAGGCCTCGGAGCACAACTCGCTCAATTGAAAAATCAGTATGCAAGAAATCCGAACGACCCGTCTTTATATGCAATAGACCAAAATTGCGCCGCATTGGGCAAAAGATTAAACAAGCGTATGACTAAAATTGATTGCGCAATGAATAACATTGATCAGATTTCCTGGGATTTTAATCCTCAAAAAGTACCAAATCTTCAATCTAGCTCTTCTGCCTATGCCACAATGACAGATTGGCATAACATTATTGCTCCGCGAACAATGGAAACAATAAAAAATCCAGATCAAGTAGCACGCGGATTCTTTAATTCGGCACTTAGCGACAGCAGCATAATGCCAAACACTAGCTCAACTTTTGATAACCAAGCGAATGGTAATTCAACTGGCAATAATCAAAATAACGGCCAAAACAGCAACAACAGTTACGGCAATGACGGCACACGTTCACAAAGAGTGCCAACGGGTATGCAGTATGTCCCGCAATATTTGAATACAAATCAACAAGGTAACTTTAATAACCAACAGGGCAACAATAACAACTCACGATACAGCAGCAATGTTTATCCGCCACAGCAGAATTACAACCAACAGAACTACGGCAACCAATACAACCAGTCGTACAATAACAATACATACTCATCTTACCCGTCTCAAAATCAATATGCTCCTGGCTACAACCGAGGCGGCATACCACAGGCAGGCCGATACCGATAATTTGATTTGTCTCTTATAAACCCAAAACCTCATTCGTTTCCGCTTAAGGGTTACAGTGCAAACTGTAGCCCTTAAGTCTTTAAAACTGGTCTACATGATTGTGGTCAGAGTCACCTAAGTATTTGAACTGGCAGATTGATTGCACAATACGTGGGTATGAAGCCGTTTTGCCCTAAGTGTGCCTCTCAATTTGCTCCCCCTGTCCGACACGGATTTTTTGTGCGCCGGTCGGACGGACGCCGTCTCATACGGTATAAATGCAACCATTGTCGATTTAGTTTTTCTGAGGCCACCTTTCATAGAT
>JAGRAK010000139.1 GCA_020434645.1 Bdellovibrionales bacterium
AGAACGCGATAACCTTTTTCACCTAGACATTGATTCACATAGTTTCGTTTTAATTGATCGGGGCTAATGGCTCCGCCGGCAGCGCCACCGGCGCCACCAACAGCAGCACCTTGAGCGGCACCTCTTGCGACATTACCGGTAAATAATCCACTGACGGCACCCATAGCGCCTCCAATGATAGCTCCTGCTCCGGCACCTTTTGTGATTTGCTTTCCTTTAGAAGATTTTAAATAAGTTTCGGCGTCACTCATGCACATATCAATAGCCGCTTGCGCAGCTTGGGGATTTTTTTTGTAGGTTTCATTTGGGTAAAGTTTGGGGCTTGAGGCGCAGCCTGTAATAAAAATGATTGTGAATGATATGGCAATAAGTGCTTTCATAGGACTTATTGTGGCGTATTTTTACCAAATGGTCTACGGGCTGCGACTTAAGTCGAGTAATTGCCGTGTCGAGTTGCTCACGTATTGAGGCCTCAACTTATTGCGGGCACGCTTTATGAATGAAAATAAAAATTTTATTAATGAGTCTAATAGTGTTTTCTTTTCAATTCGGTCGTGCTGAGTCAGTGGGCGCGTTTTCTCCTAAAAAGCAGTATAAAGATGTTGTTCAGTATCTACAAAATTTAGAAAAGAAATATCCTCAAGTTGCAGAGGTTTTTATATTGGGTGACTCTGATTCAGGAGAGCAAATTCTTGGAATTCGCATCGGAACATCGGGTATTGAAAATTTGGTAGTCGGCACTCATCATGGAAACGAATATGGGTCTACCGAAGTGGCGCTGGCGTTTGCAGGTGATCTTGCCGCAAATCCAATTGTTGGTCAGATTGTCTATGTGGTTCCGGTGCTCAATATTAGCGGATACAATGCGGGGTTGCGGTCAGAACAAAATTATGCCGGTCGAAAATTTGATCCTAACCGTGATTACATCGGGCCATGTAAAGAAAAAAGCATTTACGGTGATTCATTTAATTTAAAAAGTACAACCGCTCTTGCTGCATTTTTAAAACATACGAATATTATAAATTCAGCAACTCTTCATACATATCACCCTGGAGTTTTGTACCCATGGGGACTATCAACTAATGATTTAGATACCGGGTACAATGATTTATTTATAGAGCTGGGGCAAGCGGCGACGACTTATTCGAAATACACTGTGGGAAATAGTACCGATATTTTGTATCCTGCAGAAGGCACTTATGAAGATTATGCGTTTTGGCAGCACGGCATTTGGTCAATGCTTTTTGAGTTGGGCTACACACACTCTCCAAGTGACAATCAGATTCGTGATATGGTTGCGGTGAATGTCCCAGGAATTCGCAAAATGTTTGAAATTGCACCGACCGTGCGAGCGCCTCGACATCATTTTTCAGGAGCCTGCACCCGCGCGAGTATATTGTTAGATCGCCATGATGAATAAACGGTGCCGCTTCTTCGGCGGTACCCGGCCAAGCTGACCTTCAGTGTCTCGGATTTATTCGAGTAGAGAGTCAGTTGATGTTTCTTGTCCTAGGGCATGAGTGGTGTGAGTTTTTCGGATAATTTTTTCGCTTATTGTGCCGGGCGATGTTTTGATAGCCCAAGAGCCCTCTCCGACAATTTTTAATTCGCCAGTCGGTCGTTTTGAGTGAATCGAGTAGTGGGCGATAATGACATCATTTTCATTTGGCTCAGAAGATGAAGAAACGCTATCGAGATTAAATTTTTGACCGTAACTTTCAACAGCCGCAGCCTTCATGCGAAGTGGGTTTTTTGAATTCGTCTCCCACATATTATTTGTAATTTTGCCTGTAGAAAAAGTTTTACCATCAGATGTTTTTACAAAAGTGAGTTCTGCGACATCACTTTCTGGTGCACGTTCGTCTGAGTGACACTGTATATGAAGGGTGTAGCTCCAGCGACTGCATTTCATATAGCAGCTTTCTCGTTCAAACTTGTGTTTTTCATTATCAGCATAGGCTTCGCATAGGCTTTGCGCTCCAAAAGCTTGGTCGAGTGTCTGCCACTCGGAGCTTTCAACAATAGCCAAGACTGAAGTGGAGTATATGGTCAGGACCAAAGAGACTAGGGGGAGTGTTATTTGGGTTATTTTATTATTTTTCATGATTTTAAGGCTACATGAAAAGGCGCATGTCACCAATTGGTGCCAAGCACTTTTTCTGCGCGCGTCATTCATATTGTGACTCAACTTAAGACGGTGTCTCATGTTGATACGGTTTTATGAAAAAATATAGCAAATATCATGGCTCATATTGCGAAACTAAAAAGGTTCTTCTTGCACAATTATTTTTTTCAACAAAATTAGGTTAACCCCTTAAATCAATTAGTATATCTGCCGATACATTTATTAGTATGGCAGGACGTATTTTGAATAAAATCTTTATTAGATTTATGGCCTTGGGTGCGCAAGTCTTGCGCGCGAGAGGCGTGCGCGCGCTGCCTGCGTTTATCGCGCTTATTTCTTCAATCACTTATCTTACAAGTTGTACTTTAGAAACCTCAATTGAGAGATTAAATCCAGGAGCGGCTCTGCCACATATTTTAATTTCAGACGCAACGGTGGTTGAAAATGGTGGGGCGCAAAACTTCACCGTGTCACTTTCTAAGCCGTGGTCAAAAGATGTTGAAGTGAGTTACGTTTCAAGTGCTCTTACGGCTGATGATACGACTGATTACACAACTTTAAGCGGAACACTTACGATTTTATCAGGGGCTACGGTGGGTGTGATTCCGGTAACTCCATTTGATGATGGTTGGTATGAGGGAGATGAAAATTTTGAAATTATTTTCTCAAGTCCCGCTAATGCAAAGCTAGGTACACTTAAAGCCACAATCTCAATCACAGATGATGAAACACCTCCTACGATTCAATTTGTAACCGCGGCAGACAGCCTGCTTGAAAATGGCGGCAATCGCGACATTTTACTTAGCTTAAGTGGCCCAGCACAAGCTCCTGTTAGTTTTGATTATGCTGTGACGGGAGGATCTGCGACAGGCGGTGGAGTTGACTACACTTTTGCTACTCCTGGGAGTTTAGTTTTCGCTAGTGGAGTGGTCAGTCAAACTTTAAATTTAGTTATTGATGACGACAGTGTTTATGAAGGGGATGAAACCGTTGTTATTGGGATTTCAAATCCGTCAGCTAATGCAACAATTGGTTTAACTCCAAGTCACACATTTACAATTTTAGAAAATGAACCGCCGCCGACTGTGCAGTTTGCGCTGGCTTCAAGTAATGCGGCAGAAAGTGTGACGCCAAATAATATCGTGGTGAATTTAAATACTGCAGTGTCAACGGCAGTGACTGTGGATTATGTTTTAAATGGTGGAGGCACAGCGATTGCTGGCGATTACACATTCACACCGGGCACATTTACCTTTGCTCCAGGGGAGTTATCAAAAACAATTTCTTTAGGTCTTATTGATGACAATATAAGTGAAGCTGATGAGACCGTTATTTTAGATATTCAAAATGTAGGTGGTGTGGCGATACTTGGCACAACCACTCAGCATACATTTACGATTAATGATAATGATGGTTTACCTGATATTAATTTTAGCAGTGCTACATCAAGTGTTTCAGAAGATGTTGCGGGCGCCACTCACAGTGTGGTGGTGACGCTAACAAATCCGTCAAGTACGGCCATTACCGTAGATTATGCCTTTGCAAACGGCACGGCAACAAATGGTTCAGATTATACTGGCATTGATGGCACATTGAATTTTCCGGCGCTTTCAACATCTGCCACAATTACTTTTGGTATTACAGATGATGGTATATATGAGGCCGATGAAGATCTGACTTTAACGCTTTCAAATAACTCAGTGAACTCTGATTTAGGTGCAACTTTAATTCACACTGCCACTATTTTAAATGATGAAGCTGTGCCAACGGTTTATTTTGCATCAAGCCTTGGTTCAAGTGCTGAGGGTGTGGGTTCAGCAAGTCTGACAGTTAATTTATCAGGACCACTTTCAGTGGCCTCAACGGTTCAATATGCAACTAGTGACGGCAGTGCTGAAAATGCCGGCACACCTGTTGATTACACGGCCACAAGTGGCACTTTAACATTTGCAGCAGGTAGTACTGTTGGTTCAATCAGTGTGCCAATCAATGACGACAACGTGAGTGAGAGTGATGAAGACTTTAATGTCACTTTAAGCTCGCCTGGTGTTGTGACTATAGGTTTTCCGTTTATTCAAACGCATACGATTAACGACAATGATGGCTTACCTGATATTAATTTTAGCAGTGCGACAGATAGCACAGCCGAGAATTTAGGGCCTGGCGCTATTGTTGTGACCTTAACAAATCCGTCAAGTTCAGCGATCACAGTTGATTATGCTTTTACTGATAATACAGCGGTGAATAGCGGAACAGATTACACAGGGGTTAATGGCAGTTTAACATTTGCCGCACTTCAGACATCCCTCACAATTACATTCACTATAAATGATGATGTGATCAGTGAAGGGCCTGAGGATTTCTCAGTTGATTTATCAAATAATTCTGTGAATTCAGATCTGGGTGCGACGACAAATCATGTGCACACAATTAATGATGATGAACTGGCTCCGACTGTATATTTTCAAAGTTCATCTTCAAGTGCGAATGAGGGAGATACGCCTTCTGTAGTGCTTGAGATGTCGGGCGCATCATCAAGCGCTGTGACGGTGACATTACTGCGATCAGGTACTGCGGTTTACGGTGGTGGCAATGATTATACCGATTCAGGTTTAAGTTACACAATTCCCGCCGGGCAAACCACAAAGACTATTAGTTTGTCTATTATTGACGACACACTCGGTGAGCCGGCAGAAACTGCTATATATGATATAGACACGGTTTCAGGCGGTGGGGTAACTGAGGGGACACCTGGGGATCATACTTTAACAATAAATGTGTCAGATACGCCGACATTAGAGTTTGCGGCGGCGACAAGTACTGTGGCTGAAGATGTGCCAGGCTTGCAGCATAATATTATTTTAACTTTATCAAATGCAGCAAGTGCAGATCTTACATTTACACTCGCCGATCTCGGCACAGGCTCAGCAACCGGTACGGGTACAGATTATACAGTAGTGGGTGGTACAAAAACCTTACCAGCAGGGGACACTTCATATACTTTCACAATGGCTCTAACAAATGACTTATATTATGAGGGCAGCGAAGATTTAGATCTACAGATTTCAGCTCCAAATGTTGTGGCGACATTGGGCACTCAAGTGACACACAATGTGACCATTACCGATGACGAGACAGAGCCGACGATCTCATTTGCTTTGGCTTCATCAAGTGCAGATGAATCGGTCACCAGTCGTGATGTGGTGGTGAATTTGTCAGGTCTAAGTGCCTTTACAGTGACCGCGAATTACGCAACAGCCAACGGTACTGCAACCACTGCAGGTTCAGATTACACCTCAACTTCGGGCACTCTCACACTTTTGACAGGGGTAACATCTGCGACTTTAAGCATTCCGGTGAATGATGACAATATTAGTGAGGCTGATGAAACTTTAACCTTTACTTTAAGTAGTCCGAATAACTCAACGTTACTGGCTCCATTTGTTCATACACTTACAATTGAAGACAATGACGGACTGCCGGATGTGGATTTTGCAAGTGCCACAGGCGCAACGGATG
>JAGRAK010000013.1 GCA_020434645.1 Bdellovibrionales bacterium
GATCCGTTTTTTTTTTTTTTTTTAATTGAAAGCTGCATCGAGGTCATGCAAAAAGATCTCGTTGTGGCCATTCAAGATATGGGTGCGGCCGGTCTTACAAGTTCGAGTTTTGAAATGGCAGCTAAAGGCGGGGTCGGATTTAAAATTCATTTAGATCGGGTACCACTTCGAGACTCTTCAATGATTCCAGAAGAGATTTTACTTTCTGAAAGCCAAGAGCGCATGCTCATGATCGTTGAGCCCAAGAATCTTGATAAACTTAAAAATGTATTTTCGCGCTGGGATCTTGATGCTGAATCTATTGGTGAGGTCACGGTAGGCAAAGACGTTGAACTCTTGTGGCATGGTGAAAGTATTTGTAAAATTGATCCGAATTTACTAGTCGACAATGCTCCAAAATACGACAGACCGTACAACCCATGGGTGAGCAAAAATAGAGTGAGTTCATTCAAGCCTCATGAAAATAAAATTCAAAATAAATCGACTCGATTAATTGAAATGTTGAAAGACGAGAGGGCTACTTCGCGTGACTGGATCTATGATCAATATGATCAAAGAGTGGGTGCAAAAACAGCAATGGATTGTAGTGAAAGTGTGGGCGCTATTCGCTTGCCAGCAAGTGGACGAGGCCTTGGTTTGGTGTTGGGGCATCGACCTTATGTTACTCGCTTTGATGCGAAAGTGGGGGCTATAGATGCAATTGCCTATCCAGCACTTGAACTTTCGGCTAAGGGATTTTTGCCACTCGCCGCAACGGATTGTTTAAATTATGGTAATCCTGAGAATATTGAAATTATGTCAGAGTTTGTTGCGGGAATTGAGGGGATGAGCGCTCAATGCGAAGCTATGAATGTTCCGATTATTAGTGGCAATGTGAGCTTTTATAACGAAACTCTTGGTGAAAACATAACTTCAACTCCGGCCACTGGTCTTGTGGGTTTAAGAGATAAAATTGAAAAAATCCCGAGTTCTAAATTTACACAAAAAAATGATGAAATTTATTTACTTCGAATTCCGCAGTTGGTGATTCAGGGTTTATTTGCTGAGATCGAAGGCTATGCTCCTGATGGTTGTGGCGAGATTGAGGTAAAAGCGGTGGCGCAGTTTGCTGATTTAGTTCGGCATATGGCCTCATATGAGGGTGTTCATTCAACTCGAGTTGTTGGCAAGCTAGGGCTTGCTTATGCGCTAGCTCGTATGTGTTCTGAGCATCTTGGTGTTGTTGTTGATCAAACGCCAGTGCCGGGATTATTTTCTGAGACACTCTATGAAGTGCTTTTTGCGGTGAGTGAAGATTCGGCATTTCAATTTCGCGAACTGTTTTCGAAATTGTCAAATCGTGAGAGTGTAGAGCTTCATTTGTTAGGCCATGTGCGAGAAGATGTATTTAAAATCACCAGTGAAATCGATTTGCCTCTGAGTGAAATTCATTCTACATACAAGACGAAGTGGGAGGTTTTGTTTGAAGAGCTTTCATGATGAATGTGCGGTGTTTGGTATTTGGGGCGACAATGAGGCCGGTCGCATGGCTTATCTGGGGTTGTTCGCGCAACAACATCGAGGTCAAGAATCGTCAGGTATAGTGACCTTAAATGAAAAAGAGCATTTACATCATAAGGGCTTGGGGCTCGTAGGCGAGGTTTTTGATGAGGCCAGTCTTGAGAGACTCAAAGGACACGCGGCCATTGGTCACAATCGGTATTCAACCACAGGTAGTAATTTAATTGCCAATGCTCAGCCACTTTCTGCTATGCTTTTTTCTGGGCCTGTTGCGATTGCTCATAACGGTAATATCGTCAACGCGAAGGCTATACGTGAAGAACTTATTTCTCAAGGTTCAATTTTTCAAGGAACCAACGACACTGAAGTTGTACTGCATCTTTTGTCACGAAATCCAACTCGTGATTTCATTCAAAATCTAAAAGACTCAGCACAAAAAATTGAAGGGGCTTATAGCTTCACTATTTTAACTGGAGATAAGCTTATAGCCATGCGTGACCCATATGGCTTTCGCCCCCTCGTACTAGGAAGGCGAAAATTAGAAAATGGGTCAGTGTCTGTAGTTATAGCTTCTGAAACTTGTGCGCTAGATTTGATAGGTGCAAAATTTGAGAGAGAAATAGAGCCGGGTGAAATATTCTGGGTCACTCATGAGGGTGAGTATTCGATAAAAATTGAAAAGAAAGTCGAGAAAACGGCTCACTGTGTTTTTGAGCATGTTTACTTCTCTCGCCCAGATAGTTTTGTCTTTGGTAAAAGTGTATATGAAGCCCGAAAAGCTATGGGTCGTGAACTAGCTAAAGAGAGTGCTGTCGACGCGGATCTTGTTATACCGGTGCCAGATAGCGGAGTGCCTGCTGCTCTTGGTTATAGTGCAGAGAGCGGGCTGCCGTTCGAACTTGGTATTATTCGAAATCATTATATTGGTCGAACATTTATTCAGCCCAGTCAAAGTATTCGCAGCTTCGGCGTTAAAATTAAATTGAATCCCCAGTCTCATATTTTAAGGGGTAAAAGGGTAGTCGTGGTCGACGATTCTCTTGTTCGTGGCACGACTTCACAAAAGATTATTCGATTGATTCGATCGGCCGGCGCAAAAGAAGTGCATTTTCGACTAGCCTCTCCACCGACAACGGGTTCATGTTACTATGGGGTGGATACTCCTAAACGTGAACAGTTGATTGCTTCACATAAATCTGTTGAAGAGATCAGAGAGTTTATCGGAGCAGATAGTCTAGCTTTTTTGTCTCCTGATGGCCTTATGAGTGCTGTGGGCAGTAAAGAGCGTGGGTTCTGCGCCGCTTGCTTTACAGGCCGGTACCCAACTGATCTGTACGGTCTTGATAAAGAGTGAAATAATATAAAGTAGTAGAATTGATAGACATAAGGCCAGAATTGGCTGGGTGGGCTCATTAGTAAGACCACTCAAGTTTGATCTGGTTTAAAATATATCAATGTGTATTCGTATTTTATCATCAGTTCTCATGGCTATTTTATTTCAATGGCCTAGTGCACATGCTGGTCAAACTAGTGGTGGTATGTTTCGCTGGAGTCAGACACGGTTAAGTTTAGCTTATATGACTTTTAGCGGAAGTGAGACTGAATCTCCATCTACTAATTCTGTCGGTTATGGCGGTGAAGTTGGTATTAAATTATCTGGTAATTATCTAGGTGTTATTGGCAAGGTGCGGGGCTTATATATTGCGGGCACTGAGCCTTTTATGGATGGAGCATCTGAAACAGACCTCACCTACACGATGATGGCGGCCGAGCCGCATTTGGGATTTATTTTGAACTTGATACCAGGCGATTCAAAAGGTTTTAAGCCTTATATCGGAGTCACTGGTTTTGGGGGTATGCTTCAGCTTCGGTTTGACTCTGATGATGTGACAACGCTGAAGCCTTCGGAGAGTCAATTTTATTCTGGGTTTGAAGCAGTGGCCGGAGTGGAGCTTTATTTTCGGGGGTCTTCGCCGAATCTTTATTCGGTATTTGGCGAAATCGCTCTTCGGCAGGCTCGGTTAAATATAGCGGACAAAGCGCCGTACTTTTTAGATGGGCTCGTGTTAATGGGTGGATTTAGCTTCTAATTATTTTTTACGGAACAACCATAATGTACTGTGGCGTACTTAAGACATCGTCACCAATGATCCGACTAAATGCGAGAGCTGAAGTGAGTTCAACAATGTAATTGAATGTTGAATCTAATACGAGAATATTACCATTCGCACGCTCGGCGATACCGGTGGGCGCGGCAAGTCTTCCGATATCACTATATGAGGCGACGGTAGTTGTAAGTGTAGAGTCATAAACGCGCACGGTATCGGTTGTTCCACTCCAGGCTACGGCGACATTGCCATTAGCTAAAGAGGTGCAACCAAAGGCGTCGGTGGTGCCCGCAATTCCAGAAGCGACAGTGGCCTGCTGTGTGCCAGCATCATTGTAGGTTCTTAAGACATCAGCTGTACTAGAACAATGAATAAATCCACCTGTTGAAATGGCCGAAATGCTTCGACCACCAGATTGCAAAGCCAGAGGCCAGCCGCCGGTGCTCACTCGGCTGCCTGTAAGGTCAAAGCGTTCTACGTTGTTGGTCTCAACTGCCAGTATGTCGCCAGAAGCCAGTTGGGTGACTCCATAAACGTTGCCCGTATATTGTGCGTGTGTGACAAAATTGCGCGACACACCCGTATTGTTTACTGCTACGATGCGATCTGTGCCTTCAACGACAACTAGAATTTCACCTGTCGATAAATAGGAGACTCCCGTAACAGTTTCAGACGTATTGTCGACATCAAAGAGTACATTTTTAAAATCTCCATCTGGAGTTAGCACTAAAACAGCATCCGATCCAGCATTGGTGACAATGATATCACCACTTTTATATAGGGCAGCAGCAGACCCTCCGGCTGAGTCTTTTTTTGGTGCGCACCCAGATGCTGAGATCAGCATGCATGAAGCTGCTAAGATCAAGGTGAGCATAGAAAAATAAGAAATTTTCACTGCAGTTTTCACGTATAACTTCTCGGTATTTGACATGATCAGGGTGAGACGTTTCGCAAAAACTAGCTTATAGTGTTAAGACTAAGGCCTTGCCCTTGATCGTGAGTGAATATTCGCGCAAGATAGGGAGATGGCAAAGTCGAGCAAGAAATTATGGGAGCCTCTGAAAAAAGGCGATATTGTAGATGTTGTTGCTCCAGGGTTTTCAATTTCAGATGAAAAGTTAAAGGCGGGTCTTGAATTTTTAAAAGACCTCGGACTTAAGCCAAGAGTGCCGAATGATCTTTTCGGTGAAGATATTGTCTGTAGTCATCGCGATGAAATTCGACTGAAGCATCTTAAAAATGCTTTTTTAGCCAAAGACTCGAAAGCGATTTGGTGTGTACGTGGTGGGTACGGTTCGATTCGGCTTATTGAGGAACTTTCAAAACTTAAAAAGCCAAAACAAAATAAATTATTTATTGGTTACAGTGATGCCTGTACGATTCACAACTATTTAAATCAGTTCTGGGGTTTTGCCAGCCTTCATGGGCCACTTTTAGATCGATTAGGGGAGCAGACATTACCACCAACCCAAGTTGAAGAGTTGATCAAAATTATTTTTGGCGAGCAAAGTGAAGTTTTATTTAAAAACCTCAAACCATTAAATAAGGCAGCCAAAAGTAAGAGGGCTATACGGGCATCTATAGCCGGTGGTAATCTCTCGGTGACACAAACTCATTTGGGTACGAAATTTTGTCGAACACCCAAAGAGCAAATATTATTTTTTGAAGACATTGGCGAGCGCGGTTATAAGGTCGATAAAATGCTCAAACAGCTTGAAATGGCGGGGTACTTTAAGGGAGTGAGGGCTATAGTATTTGGTGAATTCACGGGCTCAGATGAGCCGCTACGTCATCCAGGTGATAGCTCTGATTCTCGTGTTCCGTCTGTATTGTCGCGCTTTGCTAGTGAAATTAAAGTTCCGGTATTGAGCGGCGTACCTGTAGGCCATGGCTCACTTCAGAGACCATTACCTTTAGGTTTGTCTGCTGAATTGAAGTGCGGGTCAACAGGTGAACTTAAAATTAAAGTGCCGACTGTAAAAAAATGAACACATTTGAAAAAAAAATATCAAACGAAATTAAAAAAATAACTCATGAAAATTTGTGTGATTACACTCCTGGGCTATGCTTGCAAGTGGTACAGTCTGGAAAACTAAAAGCCAATTTGCGTCTCGGTGAGACTTATAAATATTATGATTTGGCTTCGCTCACTAAAATAATATTCACAGTTCCAGCATTTATGGCGCTTTATGACGAAAAGCGAATTGGCCTCAATGATCATGTTTCACAAATTTTAAACTGGTGGCCGCACTCTCAAACTCAATTGTCGCAAGTGCTATCGCATTCAGCGAGATTGCCGTGGTGGGCTCCTTTTTATAAAAAAATAAACTTAAAATCCTCTGTAGCTATTCGTCGTGAGCAGGTGCAAAAGATCTTATCTAAAACAAAACTGACACGTTCAAAAAAATCAGTTTATTCAGATCTAGACTTTATTTTACTGGGGTTTGTTCTCGAAGCACTTCATGATGCGAGTCTTTTAGATGTTTGGCAAAATGTAGGGTGGAGCGAAAATGTCCCCTCTCTCCACTTTAACGTAAGTAATAAACTAAAATATAAAAAAAGCCTATATGCCCCGACAGAGAGGTGCCCTTGGCGAAAAAAAATACTGCAGGGAGAAGTGCACGATGACAATACTTGGGCTTTTGGCGGTGTCAGTACACACGCGGGTTTATTCGGACAAATCGAAGATGTTACAAAATATGGAATGATTTTAAGAGACTCACTCAGAGGCAAAAATACAGATTTTGTAAGCCCAAGAACAATCAAAAAGTTTAGTCGTCGCGCAGTTTCGCGAGCGTATGGCGACTGGGCACTTGGATTTATGATGCCGACAAGGGGGAGTGCCTCTTGTGGTCAATATTTTAGCCCTACAAGTTTCGGCCACACTGGATTTACAGGTACATCTTTTTGGTATGATCCTAAAAAAGATCTACAGGTTGTGCTTTTAAGCAATCGAGTGCACCCCAGTCGTGAGAACAAAAAATTTGTTGAACTAAGACCATTGATTCACGATTTGATTGTCAAAAATATTTGAGATAAAAAAGATATGTTTAATACAGTAAAGAAGGCTTTATGATTTTAAAAAATAACTCCCATGTTCACCTCATCGGCATTTGTGGTACGGCGATGGCCAGTCTTGCGGGGTTGTTTAAAAGCCTCGGTCATAAGGTGACCGGGAGTGACCAAAATGTTTATCCTCCCATGTCGACTCAGTTAAATGATCTCAAGATCGACATAATGCAGGGGTATAAAAAAGAAAATTTAAATCCCAGGCCAGACCTTGTTATTGTGGGTAATGTTGTATCAAGAAACAATGAAGAGGCGGCGGCACTTTTAGAAACCGATATACCGTATACAAGTTTACCTAAAGCAATGGGTGAGTTTGCTATTGGTAATAGAAGTTCTATTATTGCGGCGGGCACACATGGCAAAACGACTGTGACAACAATGATGATCAAGGTGGCCGATCAGTGCGGCGTTAAACCTGGGTATATGGTGGGTGGGATTCCTGTTGAAACTGGTCGAAGTTTTCGCCTAGCTGAAGGAGATTACTTTATTATCGAAGGTGATGAGTATGACACTGCCTTTTTTGATAAAGTACCAAAATTTATTCACTACAAACCAAAATATGTCATTCTTACGAGCATTGAATTTGATCACGCGGATATTTATAAAGATTTAGATGATGTGAAAAGAGCATTTCGCATGCTTATTGAGCGCATCCCCGCAGATGGTCTGTTAGTCGCCTGCGCTGATTGCAAAAATGTGATCGAGTTAGCTCGTGAAGCAAAATGCAAAGTGGTGACGTATGGTACCCAAAAAGCAGACTATCAAGTAGTCGAACGTGAAATGATTGATGGTCGCAATCATTTTTCAGTTCAGTTTAATAATAAAAAAATTGCGGACATTGCCATTAAATCTCCCGGAGAACACAATGCGCTCAATGCGCTTTCAACTTTTGTTATTGCAAAAGAATTGGGATGGTCAGTGACCAGTGCTTTGCAGGGGCTTGCCAGTTACCAGGGTGTTAAGCGCCGCCAAGAGGTGATCGGGACTCCTCATGGAGTCACCTTAATAGAGGATTTTGCTCATCATCCGACTGCCGTCAAAGTTACAACTGAAGCCATTCGTGAAAAATATATTGCAGTAGGAGGCGGGCGCTTATTTTGTTTATTCGAGCCTCGATCGGCAACAAGTCGCCGTAAAATTTTTCAAAAAGATTACGTGAAAGCGTTTAAAGCCGGGGATAAAATATTAATCGCCAAGGCTTATGACCAATCTAAAATTTCTGAAAGTGACCGTTTTTCGTCCCATGATTTGGTACAAGACCTTAAAGCTTCTGGGCAGGATGCGGCCGAGTTTGACTCGGCTGATGCTATGGTCGCTCACCTGAAGACAACAGTTAAGAAGGACGATGTGGTTCTCATTATGTCAAACGGCGGCTTCGACGGTATTTACAAAAAACTGCAAGAGATGTTATAGTTGGTACGAGCAGATTTTTGGCTTTTTTAGCGAGAGCCTAATTTTAGCCAATCCATTCGAAATTGATCTTTTGTCTCAGCGCAAACAATTGGTAAATAAAGAGCATTTTTAAATTCTACTGGAGCTTGGGAGGCGCACTTATCTGGTATAGCCCAACTCTGAGTATAGCCCTTGGTCATAATATCAATATAATTTGTGCTAATTCGAGTTCCATCTACGACAAGTGCTACATTTTGATTTAAATAAGCTTGAGAAATTGTGCTGAGTTGGTCGCGCATGCCTAAAAAGTCAAATCTATCTATGAGCAGCTTTTCTTGAGTGAGAATTTTACCAGACTGGTCATAGTCAATAAACCAGAGATAGGCAAAAGTACGAAGAATAAGTCGGTGACCATTTGGAGTTTCAATCATAGCCATGGCTTTCATTAATGGATCGTGCAAATCGGGCTGTTGAAAGCGAAGACTATGACTCCCAATAATATAACCACGATATTCATAGGGTGTGATAAAAAGATGAACTACCACGTCTTCAGAGCCCAGAACGTTTTGTTGGCCTGACCCATCCCAGAGTAGATGATCGAGGTTGGCATAGCTTGCTTTTTGGCTGTCAATATCTACCCAGACTGTCTTGCCCTCAATTTTTACTAGCAGATTGCCCTTAATATAATGAAGAACCTCGTAACTAGGGGTGTAGCGGAGGCCTAAATCTTTAGCCCACAATTTTGGATTCTCTGAAATATGAGCCTGATAGTGCCAAACCCCATCGAGATGAGTTGGAGTGAGTGTAAAAAAATGTCTATCAAAACGAATTGTGCTGTCTTCCCATGGCGATTCTGGCTTAGGAGTGAAACCAGTGTTGATAAATTTTAAAATAGGGGCTGTGTTTTTTTGAGCTATCACTTCAAAACTATCATAATTGATTGTGCAAAGTTCGGGGCGGTATATTATAGGTTCAAATATCGGCTGTAAATTTTCGTCATAAAACTCATAGAGTAGGTGTTTCTTTTCACAAAGTGACTCTTTTATAAAGTCGTTTTTACCGTTCTGGTTAAGGTCAGCTTGCCAAATTCGTAGTCGCTTGCATTCACCACTTTGAGGGAGAGTGCCGATGATTTTATTTTCATAGAATAAAGAAAGCTCTTTTTCTCCAGCGATTGTGTAAATAGGTTGCGGATTCATATTGTTAACGGTGGGAACAGTTACGAGTCGACTCATGGCTCCGACAGACCGTTGCAGAACGATTGGGGTGCTTTGAGAAATTTTCCATGAAAATTCTGGAGTGGGCAATGAGTGTAGGAGTTTAGGTAAAATATTATAAGTTTGCTTGCCTATAGATATGCTACAAGGCAGGTGCTTTAGTGTTGTGTTCTGTAGAGTGCCTGAAATTAAAACATTAATACTTTCACCTTTCTTGAGCTCTATAGTGGGACCAGAATGACTTTGAAGAGACGAGTCCTGGCAGGTCGTATAAAATGCAAATTTTCTAGTTGAAGCACTAGCAAAATTCACAACTTTAATCGACATGCTAAAGTTATTATGTGGATCAAGCGTGACTTGGGTTAAATTTTTAAGTACAGGCCATACTGTTTCTTCTGATCTAGACAATAAGGCTTTGTCGACATGAAAAAGGCCGCGTAGTCCTGCTGATTTTAAATTTTCATCAGCAGAGTGCAAGAGTTTTTCATATACAAGATCTCTATTTTGTTTTTTGTCTTGGCTAAGTAAAAAAGAAAAGACTGCTGTTAAAATAGGTGCGGCTTGTGATGTACCACTTTTATAGTCAAAGCCTTTTTTTGAATAATATAGAGGGGGGATAGACATAGGAATTGTGCTGAATATTTTTTCACCTGGCGCATAGAAATCCACTTGAGAGCCACGATTAGAAAATTGAGCAATAGAGCCATCAGGCCTTAGCGCCCCTACACATATAATACCTTCAATTCGACAAGGCCATGGGGTCGCAGATTGCGCACTATTGCCTGACGCGGCAATTATAGTGATGCCAGAATCAAGCGCTCTGGCAATTGTGTCAGATAGTTTTCTTGTCATGACATCTTTGGGCCATCCAACGCTGAGATGTATGACATCTACTTTTTTTGCAAGAGCGTATTCAAATGATTTTTCTAACCTGACAGACAGAGGTTGAAGTTTATCATTTGATGAAATGGTCTCATTTGGAGCAAATACTTTCATTGGTATAATTTTTATTTTGTTAGAATGTTTTTTCAATATTGATGAAATAATACCGGCCACATGTGTTCCATGACCATCTTCATCGTCTGGACGATTATTATCGCTAACGAAGTTCCAGCCAACGCAGTCGCCCGAGTAGCCATTACTGTCATGATCTATAGCCTCTTCTTGTGGAGGTATAATTTGTCCGTCAAGACAGTCAGTTTTACTGAACTTTAGAAATTCAGTTAGCTCGGGATGGGCAATGTCTATGCCGCCATCAATAAGAGCAATAGTAATAGGCCTATTTGATGGCATGCTGTTAATAGTATCAAATCCCCAATCTAATTTCGGTGAGGCAATAAGAGTTTCGGTATGCAAGTCGTCAATATCCACCTGTATACTTTGACCACTTGGTTTTAAATACCACATTAGAGCATCAGTACTTTCTGATGCATTTAATAACGAGCAACACAAAAAAATCGCGGTAGCAGTAATTATTTTCATTATATCGCCTTTAGTGAGATCCAGTTGCCAAGAAGTTCACCTTCAAGGATACCTGTGTTTGACATAATTTTTTCGGACGGCATTTGATGGAGAGGGAGCGGCAGCGCGCCAGTTACGTCTGTGAATATAGGAGAATCTCCATTTTCTTCACCTTGTCTAAATCCATCAATTCGACCTTGTACGACCACATTGTCATGGCCAGCTATCGTTTTAAGTCCTTCAATAGTAATTGAATCCAGTAGTGACAATAGGAACTTGTGATACTTTTCAAGCAATGCGTCGTCATGATTGTTTTTTAATCTTTGAATGTCGGTGAGCATCTTCTTCCATTTCGAAACTATAAAAGAAACTCGTTTTTCAGTTATGTTTTGAATGCTAAAATTACGTATTAAATTATTTAGTTGAAGTTCATCCATAGCAATTAAGTTATTAGTCCCTTCTTGGGTGATGATTGTCGTAATTTGAATTCGATAAAGAAGTATAGCTGTAACGTCTTTAATACTGAGTTGTTCAAATAGATCAGACCCATATTCAGCATTTATTTCTTTTACCATTTTTCTTAAGCGTGACCTGTCAGCGCGCCAGCCATTAAATATACGTTCATATTTTGTGATAATGCGTTCATCGGATGCTTCACTGACAAATACACTGTTTTTGGCACGTCCGCCCAAGGTGAAGCCTGGGTTTAAAGCTGGTGACATATCAATATTTAAGGTGCTGCTTTTTAGCATTTTACTAATAATTTCGTTCAGCGTTTCTATTGCAAAGTTTTCTTTATCTATTCCCTTGGTGACAGAGTCATAGCGTCTTTGTATTTCGATATCATCGCCACCTTCTGCGTGATGTGCTTGTATGTCATCGTTAGAGCCGATTTTATTTTTCTTAAAGAAGAAAAACTGAAATGCTTTTAACTTTTCTTTAATTTTATGTTCGATTATATGTGGCTTCACAATCTCTTGTAGTGCCTTATGATTGGTGGCGAGCAGGCTTGCGCGAAAGGCTTTCAAAGTATCTACCGACGTTTTGCTGGCCTGCAATTCAATTGGATAGTAGTGGGTCTCGACATTAATTTTACTCCAGTTACCTTGAAATCTTACAACAGGGACTGCAGCATTTAAGCCAAATGACATGACCATTTGCAGAGATCTTCCGTAGTCTTGATAAATATGAAAAGTGTTTTCGTTAGCACGAAAAAGATGAAAACGAGAAAGCATAACGCGGCTGGTACTGAAGTTTGTGTACATCTCAACTAAATCACCACTTCCCACTATCCATTCAGATAAATTGGCACTGGCTTGAACTCCGAAAGAAGGCACGATTGAGTCGGTAACTACAAATGATTCGCCAATACCCATAGATTTTTTTAGTGCCTCAATTACAGTAGTAATTCTAGCCGCTTGATCTTGTGAGTCTGTAGTCGTCAGTTCGTCTATGTTTTCAGCTATTTTATTTAGTAGAGCCGGTACGATTAAATTTTTGTAGGGCTCTTTCATTGATTTTTTAAGAGATTGCACTGGCTTAATATGTGAGTAGAGACGTTGTAAGGTTAAAGATGTTTTGCCAAATACTTTTACAGGGACGGGCAGTCCTTCTATGCCAAGTAGAATTCCCGCATCAAAATTAAATCCAATATTGTCGACAAGTTGCACTTTATGACTTGTGCCTAGGTATGAACCGGTCACGATATCCCGCGATAATATGGTGCTACCGTGTACAGATGGGATTACCACAGTGTTTACGGGTTGAAATGATTTATTCTTACTCATCACTTCACGCATTTTATCTTCATAGAGTTTGTCATCTTGTGTAGATATCAGTTTATTGATGCCAGTTAAGGCGTATTGAAATATCTGATCCTGTATACGCGAAAAAACATAGGCACCCATTTCTGAAGTGCTAAAGGGTGACTCTGGGTCACCAAATGAATAACGGCTGGCATACCCATCAAAAAATTCTGTTTCGATTTCGCCGTCTACAAGGTCTGAGCTATACGATATATTGGGATTAAAAGAAATATTTTGAAACTCAGGCTCGATTTTAAACAATAGATTCATATCATTTCTTCTCGAAATAATCTTTTCTGTTAGCAGTAATTCTACGGGTTTTGGGTAGTAGGCTAAGCGAACAATTTCTTCAATGTCGTGACGATTTAATTTTGCGATTCTTCTCATTATCCATTTTGCATCTTCGAAGCTAGTGTCATACTCACGTTCCACGTCAAGGGTGTGGTAAAGTTTTACTTGATTCATAATAACGCGACCAGCTTGCCAAGGCATTAAGTTGACTGATTCTGGCGTATCCACTAATGCAATGGCCACATATGGTGCTCGAAGTAGTCGTCGCCCTCTGTGAACACCTCGGTTCATGATCCCGAGTGCCAGGTTATAAATTTCGGACTCTGGTGTCAGCACGAGTGCGTCTTGAAGATCAATAGTGAGATTATTGTCGTGCAATATAAATCGATCTTTACTGCCAAGTAGTTGATCTTTCATTTCTTCAATAAACAAATCATGATCGATGCTATTATTAAATGTCACCCTTAGTGTCGGCGTCCAACTAATGGGTGGCACATTGTAGCCAATTTTTTCTAGGATATTCTTTCTTAGTAAAATATTGTGCGCTTTTTTACTCAAGTAAATAATAAAATCATCTCCGTTTTTATTTTGAACAGTGAAGCGCAGAATACCAGTTCGGCTTTTTAATTCTCCAGTGAAAGTAACGGAGTCGTTGGGGCTTAATAATTCATTTTTCTTTATTGTGTTTTGTTCTGGTGACCACATGTTAGTCGTTTGATCGGGGTCAAGTAGGCTGATATCTAGACTTCCATTTAAGGCCGCTTCGTGTGCTTCTTCGGCAGAGAGTGGCAAATCTGTTGCCGCTTCAATCGAATAGAACTGCGGGATGAGACCAGGGATGGTTGTTTGTGCCACAGCTGGTTTGCCATTCAAGAAGACTAATAAACATATCAACAGAGAGAACTTGACCCCGATTTTCATCGATTATTCCTCGCCCAATACATAATCGTCGAAGAATTTACCGATTTGCTCTACAGATGTTTTATTCACCTGTGCGGCAATACTCAGCATGTCTTCATATGATTTTTCTGTACCTTGCGATTTGTCTTTTAGAGCATTTTCAATTTGACTCATGCTCACGCCGAGCGCGTCCATTGCAAAAATATTACTTTCGGCATCAGTTAATTCACGGACGTTGTCGAGCTTTTGATATCGAGTAACAAGTTTTGCTAACTCAGCTGCTCTTGTATTTGAAAGAGAGTATTCGCTAGTTAGTTTGTAAGTTACAAATTTTTCAGCGACATCTTCTTTTAGAGCTTCAAGTGTTTCTAGATCTTTTGACTGTGCATCTTTATTATCGAAAACAAAGCCACCACTGTGGTAGGTGTAGACATAGTGAGAGGTGTCGACCCAATATGAATCTACATAATAAGTTTCAGTGTAAGATTCTGTAGTCCAGCACTCACAATACTCATCCCATACATCTTCGTAATAAGTTACGGTGTCATAAACATCATTCCAGTATCCGGTTTCAACCCAAGTGCTTTGTTCATTTAAATTTCTGACAATATCCACACCGTCTACTGCGACGGCTAAGTATTGGTCGATTGTCGTCATTGTTTTTTTATCAAATTTACTGACATTGTATGCGATGTACTCGCCAGTGACTTGATCTTGAAATACGGAGTATCCATCTATTTTGGTCTTGGCTTTTGTTATTTTATATGGATGCCCTGTTTGATCCTCCAACAATGCTTCGAAAGCGCGAGCTTGTTTTTTTTGTTTTGAGCCGCCCCCACCCCCGTTGCATCCGACCGCTATAAAACTCAGACTTAAAATTAAGCTGAGTAAAACTTTATTCACCATTGGTTCCCCCTTGTTGGTTGTTTGGAGTTCTGTTTAAATTTTAGGCAAAGTTCTCCATTCTGCTTTTTGAGCAGTTTAAAAAAACTTTGTTTGTACAAGATCTTCCGATGAACCCCTTGACGGAAATTTGCTACATTATGACCTTTAGCAACTTCAGTGCCACATTTGTAAATTGTATAAAACGGCGACGTAACGCGCCGCTAAAGCGGTTAAAATAAATTTGAGAAATAATTTTAATAATTACGCGACGTGAACTGGAGGCGTTTTGCACCAGTTAAAAATGGTATTTCAAATTATTGGTATCAAAGAGGTCTGATTATTTTAGAGGCAAATACCCGTAAGCAACACCTGTTGTTTGGCGAATATGCGATTGGGCTTTCCCTGATGGTTCAATTACGCCACTATCGGGAAAGTAATTTTGATTAGCGGCCAGCAAATAGGCATTCACCCATTGGGCGCCCCGTGTGAAATAAGACCAGCCCGTATTGTATTGAGCCCACGATGTACTGAGCGCTAGTACATCTATTTTTTCGCGAGCATAATTGTCCATTGGGTGGGAGCCATAAACGTCTGAGCATATTACAAGGCCGACTCGTCCAAAATATTTATTGTTATAAATGGTGATGTCTTTGCCTGGAACAAGGTAGTCAGATTCATTTTGGTACAAATGCATTTTGCTATATTTTGCGACAATTTCACCGTCAGGTCCGATGACCACCACCGTATTATGAAATACGGTTTTTGATTTTGATATTTTATTTTCTTCAGCCATTCCGATATGAAGATAGATGCTATATTTTTTCGCTATTTTAGAAAAATAATCAGTTGTTTTACCCGGAATAGGTTCGGCATATGGCGCAATCTCTTCAGGTTTTGTGAAGTTGTCATCTTCTTCTGAAAGCTCCGGTATGTCGGGATAACCCACGGTTGAAAATTCTGGAGCCAAAACCATTTTAGCGCCATTATTTGCGGCATCATCAATGTAGCTCGCAATTCGTTCGCGATTTCTTTGCTTCCAGCTTTCAGCAATAGCTTCATCTTGAGTGAGGGGGGCATACCCAGGAGGAGCCCATTGAATAACGGCCACTTTGCCAAACTTATCTACTGGATAAAGGGTTGCATCTGGCTCAAAGATTTCTTCAATGGGCTTAATTTCAGCATAAGAATTTGCTGTTAAAAGTAGTGCTGTACAAAAAATCCAAAATATTTTTCTCATTATAGCCCCCGAGTTGAATAGGTAGTGAACCTATATGGTTGTAGATGAAATAAGGCGACCAGAATTTCGATTAGTGAAAATGTTTCATATCTATATATTGTAAGTGACCGCTGAGGCCTATGTTTGTTAGCAATTGACATTAACGGGGCGGGTTAATGGGGATTAATCGAAATACAAATATATATTTTATTTTGCTATTTGCGTTGCTGATGCCACTCGGGCAATTCGCGCATGCTAAAAGTCCTTGCGTCGAGCTCATTTCAAAATCGAGCCATTTGTATCCGTTCCCCAAGTTATCGAATGTGAAATTGCATTTGAAGTTTGGCTTTGAAAGTGAATACACAATTGATAAATTTTCACACAAGCTTCTTGGATTCTACTATCCGGATCCGTCTTTGGGTATTTCAAAACAAGAGTGGAGGGCACTTGGTGAGTACAGTGCGGGAGCAAGAGTTGAGTGGTTAACAGCCAATTTGACTCAAGTTTTTGCTCACAAAAAAGAACCTGGT
>JAGRAK010000140.1 GCA_020434645.1 Bdellovibrionales bacterium
AGCGAGCTTTGAAAATGGTCGCGCAAATGGACGCTGAAAATTTTGGCTCTTGTACAAATACGGGCGCATGTTCGGCGGCCTGCCCGAAAGAAATTAGCCTTGAGGTGATAGCTCAAATGAATCGTGATTATCTTCAGGCCTCAATTAAAGAACGACCTAAAAAATAACATAAAGTGCCAGTGACATAATATATATAAGGCGGGCTAACCGATCTGCCCAGGACTTCAGTCTATTGAGTGAGTCCTCTTCGTCGCGAACACATCAAGAAACACCTCATTGTAATCAAAAAATGACCGAAAAGAACACTCTGCGAGGTGCAAATGAAGTCTATTAAACAATTGATGGAAGAAATGGGTTTTAACCCGAATGCACCATTATCTCTGCAAAAGGCATTTATTCGACATCTTATTGCGTCTGCAAATGAAACAGCTCCCCCAAAAGAGGAAATCAAGCCGGCAACTTCGCCTAATGAAAGGACTAAGTTAGAGACCTCCGTCCAGCTCGAATTTGAATTCCCTGAAGATAAAAGGGTCTCGTAGCCCCTAGTCCTAATGCGCACGCGCCAGAAAAAAATTTAATTTTGATGAAGACCTATGATACTGGTACCATTTTGGAACTACATGCGAAATTGGTTTGCGGTGGGAACTCAATGGGGGTCACTAATGGTTCACGGAAGAATGTTTAGAGTCTCAGCAATGCTCGCTACAATATTGAGCGTTGGCATCGCACAGGGGTCAGGGATGACAGAAGCTGTGCCTGGAGAATTTCTAGTCAAAGTTAAAAAAACGTCTGAGCTCAACACGAAAAAGACCATGAGTCTTTTCGGAGCAACTGAAGTAAGATTAGTTTCTCAGCCGCAAAACATATATTTGATTAAGAAAAATATATTAGAGCGTCCCGAATTCGCGATGCGCAGTCTACAGGCTGACAGCAATTTTGAAATTGTAGAGCCTAACTATATATATCGCGCCAATCTAATGCCAAATGATCCGAAGTTAACAGATCTTTGGGGTTTGAGTAATTTTGCGCAAAAAGGTGGAAAAGCTGGCGTTGATGTTGGGGCTGAAAAAGCTTGGGATATTCAAACAGGAAGTCGCGATGTCGTCGTAGCTGTTATTGATACTGGCATGGATTATACTCACCCCGATTTAGCTGCGAATGCTTGGGTGAATATGGCCGAGCTAAACGGTGTGGCGGGTGTAGATGATGATGGCAATGGATATGTTGATGATATTCATGGCTATGATTTTGCTAATAATGATGCAGACCCAATGGATGATCATGGTCATGGTACGCATTGCTCAGGAACAATCGGTGCCAAAGGCAATGATGGTAAAGGTATTGTGGGTGTGAGCTGGGATGTTCGCATTATGGCCATTAAATTTTTAACGGCAGAGGGCTCTGGCACACTAGAAAATGCCATCAAGTCTATTGATTATGCAACGGCAATGGGCGCGCATATTCAAAGTAATTCGTGGGGTGGTGGAGCGTTTACACAGTTGCTTAAAGAAGCTATCGAGCGCGCACGGGATAAAAACGTATTGTTTGTAGCGGCGGCCGGAAATGAAACAAATGATAATGATGCAAATCCAAGTTACCCAGCCTCATATGATTTGCCGAATATTGTATCAGTTGCAGCATTAGATAATGCCGGCAAACTTGCGTATTTCTCTAACTATGGAAGAACATCAGTTCATGTAGCGGCTCCGGGAGTGGATATTACGAGTTCGGTTCCGAAAAAAATAAAGGCTGAGGGCTACGACACTTGGAGTGGAACATCTATGGCAGCTCCTCATGTTTCAGGCATAGCCGCACTTCTAAAAGCAAATGACTCACACGCGGGCTACAAAGAAATTAAATCTAAAATTATAGACAGCGCAAGATCACTCGGTACATTACGCAATAAGGTTGCTTCAAATGGTATTGCAAATGCGTATTATGCATTATCTGGAGAAGTGCCACCGCTTGATATGGAAGATCCATATAACTGGACAACTACAGCCGCCTCGGCTGAGTCAGCGCACCCATATAAAAATAATGCAGCTGAAAGCTTTGTCGTTACAGTGCCTGGAGCAAAACAGGTTTCAATTTATTTTGAGCGTTTTGAAACAGAGCGTGGCTATGATGTCGTTGAGTTTGTGGATTCAACGGGTAAAGTTGTTGGCAAGTGGAGCGGAAACCATAACGGAGAATTTGCACCAACGGTTAACGGCGATACAGTCACAATAAATTTAAAATCAGACGGCAATGTCAATGGATTTGGATTTATAGTGACTAAGGCAGCGTTTAAATAATCAGGAATTATTCTTGGGGCTGCATCTCTTGCAGCCCTTCATTATAGCGTAATGAATTCAAAAAGTTTTCTATTTTCAAATTAACAAAATCAGGCATATCAAGTTGTGTGCAATGCGAACCGTAGGGGACCATTAACAATTGGCTTTTGCGAATTTTCAAGTTCATTTCTTCTTGGTATTTGGCAGGCGTGACGCTGTCTTTTTTTCCGCCTATTATGAGTGTGGGGACTCCCACTCGATCAAAAACTGGGCGCGCATCGTAATCCATCATGTTTTCAAAAAGCTTCAAAAAGGCACGCAGATCCATAGAAGATACACCCTTTAGATAAATTTCTATGTCTTTTAAATTTGTAAGGCTGAGATTGAATCCTCCTAGTAGTGCTGAAACTTGAACAGCAAGAGGATTGTTTACAGATTTTTGCCATAAATATGAAAGGGTTTCTGGGGCGAGATCAAATCCCCGTTTAACGTAGCGAAAGACTTGAGCGGCGAGATCGTTCCCGAACATCCCAGCAATTGGATTTGAAGCGAACCCATTAACAAAAATCAAATTATGAAAGTATTTTGGGTCTATGTCATATGAGCGAAGAAGAACCTGCGTGCCGAATGAATGCCCAACAAAACTAGCTTTTTCTAGCGATAGATGATCCATAAGGGCGTGTATGTCGCGAGCAATAGCATCAATAGAAATTTGATCATGGTCAGTTGGCATTCCGCTTTTGTGGTGAGCTCTAAAATCAAAAACTATAGTTTGGTATTTTTGAGAAAAATAATGAATTTGTTTTTGCCAATGATTGATTAAGCAGCCTATGCCATAGGCCATAACAATGGGTTGGCCTTCTCCGTGGATTTCGTAATAAATCTTAGTGCCGTCAAAGCTTTTGAAGTAATTTGTCTTTTTAACTACCGGCTTCATTATTTAAAGCTCACTTTAATGCGAGTATTAGAAAAAGTAATTTCATCGTCCATTTTAAGCTTTTCGGTCGTTATGCTTCGACCGTTAAGTCTAACTTTATCAGGATAATTTGTTTCATAGGTGGCAAACTCACCAGTGGGCTTAATTTTGAAAATATCAGGGGGCATGTCTGGATCATAAATTTGAAAATCTAGGGAGCCTATACCAAAAACCCTTGGGCCATAGCCTAAAGTCCACTTTGTTCCGGCATGTAGACCATGGGTTATGGTGAGAACAACAAGTGGCTTAAAGGGTCGAACTTCGAATGGGCGATTGGTAATTTTTGCTAGGGATTTTTCTATGAAATTTGAAAAATACTCTGACCAGGAAGGGCTTTTCATAATTTTAGGGGGACGCGTGTCCGCGCCCTCGAGTTCAACGAGCTGCGGCATTGGCGCCGATGCTTTCTCCTCGCGACTTGCAAGAATTTCACAAATGGTCGAGCCAATTTGCATAGTTAAGCCCGGGATAAGAGTTATTTGAACTAGTTTTTTATTATTTACACGAATCCCATTATTGGAGCCGAGGTCTACTAAAATGAGATCTCCAGTAGGCCCGACCTCTACTTTTGCGTGTCTTCCCGAGACCTTAGGGTCATTAATTGTAATATCTGAAGAAGATCGTCCAATTACAGCTCCCGCTCGCAATGGGAATTCTCGGCCCTGTAGTGGCCCTGAAGCTATTTTCAGTTTTAGTTCCATACCTAATATATAACTTAAAATACTGAAATACTTAAGAGATCTTGTTCTCCACCCAGACTCATGTTACACAATTCGCCTAAATAATAATCATCCTTGCTCTCAATTTTGAGGGCTATAACCGAAAGGAAACTCTACGTGGACTTAACAGTCGAAAAACCACTTCGCAAATATGAAACTGTCATTATTTTACATCCTGATGTGAACGAGCAAGAGCAGAAGAACTTTTTTAAACGCAATCAAGATACAATTAAGCACTATGACGGCGAAATTAACCACATAGACACTTGGGGCAAAAGAAAATTAGCTAACCCAATTGAGAAAATTAAACTGGGCACATATTTTCATTCAACATTTGAGGCTAACAGTGACTGCGTTGCTGAGCTTGAGCGCTTGATGAAAATTGACGAGCGTGTATTGCGTTACATTCACGTTCGGTTAGATGATCGCAACAGCCTAGCAGATCATGTTAGCGAATTTCATGCTGTACTAGCTGAATCTATAAAGCGTGAACAAGAAAAAGAAGCAAAAAACCAAGCGCGAAGAATGGCAATGAGCGGTCGCGGTGGGCCACGAGATCGTGGTGATCGTGATGGACGCGATTCGCGTGACTCAGGATATGCTTCTCGTAAAAGTGCGATAGTCGTAGATGATGACTCTGACGGCGATTCTTCTGAGGAGAATTAATTGCGAAAATCGGCGGCAAATTTAAGAGCGCCGGTTCTTGTTTTATGGACCGTAGTTCTCTCAGCATTAACAGCAGTATTTGGAGCGACTCCGCTTCGCGTTCTTCGTCAAACGACTGGGAGCGCGTTATATTGGGTAGTTGGGCTGGCCATCATAAGTTCGGCTGTTCTGATCGGCTGGTACCCTCTGGCGCTTATAGTGGGGTTACAAATTTTGTTAATAGGCACATTTGCCGAATTTGAAGAGAGAGAGTTTACGCTTCGCCAATCGGCGAGCTTTTCGATTTGCGTGACAGCACTTTTTTTCAGTTCTGGGTTTTATATTTGGACGGCCATTACTGGTAAGGGATGGCTGGCACAGCTATTGGCTGCCGTAACCAGTTTTTTAGATAAAGGCAGAGAGCTAAACATTGAAGTGTTAAGTGGTATTAAGGCGCAAGATATTGTGGCACAGATCCCATCTGCAGTTCTGATTTTCATAATTTTATCATTAGGTTTAGCGCTGATATTTGAACCCAAGGTTTCTCGCTGGGCTGGGGTTAAAATGGGGTCTCGCGAAAAGTTAACAGATTTTTCGGCACCCGATATGGTGGTGTGGCTATTTATTGCGTCGTTATTGGGAGCCTTTGGGCAAACAGGCGTGAAAGCAATCGAGTTGATATCGATAAATGTTTTGAACGTAGCCGTTGTTATTTATTTTTTTCAAGGGTTAGCCGTTTTAGGCAAATATTTTGAGGCTTTCAAAATCACTTTGTTTTGGCGTTTACTATGGGTCATGGTGCTTGTAATTCAGTTGCCAATATTGATGTCCTTATTGGGGCTTGTTGATTATTGGGCTGACTTTAGAAAAGCATTTGCGAAAAAAGCAGCAGAGTTGAGAAAAAAACGAATTCAAGATTAAAATTTTTAAAGAGAGGTAGTTATGAAAGTAATATTGCAAAAAGACGTTAAGAATGTTGGTAAGGTTGGGGATGTAGTGAATGTATCGACGGGTTACGCG
>JAGRAK010000141.1 GCA_020434645.1 Bdellovibrionales bacterium
GCAGTATAAATGTACTGTTAAAATGGCGGAGGGGAGCCTTTGGCTTCCCCTTGCGGCAGGTATTTATGGTGGGTGTGGTTGCTCCTCGTTAAGGACTCCCGACCGGGAGAAGGAGCAGGTGGGCGTTCTGCCTTAGTACAATTGCATGACCAGTACCAACTTTTTTGGGGTCACTTTATTTGCCAGCAGGCCCTGAGCTGCAGCTAAAAGTTTTGCTTATAGGTGTCACAAGCTATACTCGGGAGCACTCCGACACCAAAGTCGAGGAAGCTCTTCTCGTTTTTTTTGCCGTATTTGGTCAGTTTGTGTGATTTTTGGTGTTTAAAACTTAGACGTACCAAATACCCATCTATTATCAATAGGTTATAAGTTATTGAATTGGATTTATCGTAGCCTTAATTGGGTTTGAACTGGCGTCTTAGACACCTGCTATAAATCGTACATTGGATTTGAGAAGTAAATATCTAGTGATTTCAGCCAGTTGAGTGGTGACCGTTTGGGCACCCCTCTTGCGTTAAGAAAGGGCAGGAGACACGAGTAAATGACGAGCCAGACTCACATTTTAAGCCCACAAAGAAGGTTCTTTGCACTTCTTGGAATTATTTGCGGGATTATATTGGTTCAAGCCTGCGGACGCCAAATGCCGGCTGAGGCGCCTTGTAACTTTGTTCAGAATCACAACCAGCAGCGAGTATCTTGGAGTCATGATCTTCCGATCAATATATATTTAGATAACAGCTATCCGCAGCAATATGAGTCTGCCGTTCGTGACGCTATTAATAAGTGGAACAAGGTGGGGCGAACTATTGCAGGCCAAGATTTTTTTAGAATTCGAGCTAATAGCCCCGGAGCACCGTATCCGGCGCAAGATGGCTATACAAAAATTTACTTCTTAGATTCATGGGAAGCCGACAAGCCCAGCGAGCAGGCACGAACGACTGTGTACTGGACGGGTAGTCGAATATATGAAGCAGACATCAGAGTGAACAATAAGGATTTCGATTTTTACCTCGGTAATAATTCAGATCCAAGTCGAGTGCATATGGAGAGCTTGATGGTTCATGAACTTGGTCATGTGCTCGGACTTGCGCACACCGATGATCATGCAAGCGTCATGCAGGTGACTTTGGCTAATGGAAAATCTCGAGCGGAGTTGGGTGATATAGATATAAGTTCGCTCAGCTGTGAGTACTAAGTGGGCAAAACTATGAATTTACTTATGATTTGTATAGAAAGAGACAATTTTGTGAGGCCTGTGAAAGTTAGGCCAGATAAGCGATCAGTGGAATGTAAAAGTTCCAATTTGGAACCACGCCCTCACTTATTTTGAAATTTAAGATTATTTAAGTTTAGATATGAGCAAGTTGGTCTTACGATAACTGTAACAAGCCGAAAGTCGGTTTGAATGAAAAGGAAGAAGCATGGCACTCAACATAGTAAAGATCGAAAAAGAAATTCTCGCGACTGAAACATCACCTCGAGTGGATGTTGTGATTTCAGAGGTGAGTGATCTTGGCTATGAGGTGGATGTGATTTCTCAATTAAAAGCCAATCTGAAACAAGTTGAAGAGCTGAACTCTCGGCTTCGTTTTGTCTTAAATGAAGTTAGTGGCTTAATTAAGCGCCGTTAAAATTAATTGAATATATTTCAGTTTCGATACGAGTCTTTACCGAATCGGTATCTTCGGAATAATGACGGCAATTGTGCCGTCTTCATAGGATTTTTCAACTGATTTTGGAACAGATGGGTGCTTAAGGGGTATCGTCTCTCTGAATGATTGAAAGCTACTAGTGGCAATTTTTCGGTCGTCTTTTTTTACTTTTTCGGCAAATGATCTTTGCCCTGATATGACGACTTCATTGTCTTTTACAATAACATCAACATTGTCACGCTCATGTTCTGGGACTTTTGTTCGTAAGAGATAGTAGTTTTCATTTTCAGCAATTCTAGTTTCGAATTCTTGCATTTTGTAGAACGGATCATTTTCGGCACTATTATATTTGCCGTACTTTTCAAGCAAACCATTTTTTTGCTTTATGAGCGCGTCCATCACGCGATCATTTTGATTTTGTAACGCTTGGCGATTGATGGTTTCATTTTTTACAAATGTAGTTTCAAATTCTTGCCGTTGACTAGTGAGAGACTTTTTATACTCATCTTCTCTTTTTTCAAGAGTTTGCATGTGGATGTCATCACCTTTATTTAACTCATTGTTGTGCCATGCTCGTTTTTCTTCTAATTTCTTTTTATACTCACTGTCTTGAAGTTTTATTTGTTTTTCAAAGTGGTCTTTCTGACTTATCACTTCAAATTCACCCTGTTGATGAACCTTTTTGATATTGGCATCATATTCTTTTCGAGTTTCTTCCATTTGATGTGTGCCACGTTGAATCTCTGTGTTAATTTGCTTGTCGTAGTTTTTTCTGGTTGTTTCGAGTTTTTTATCTCCATCTACTTTTTCTTTTACATAGGTATCTTGCATTTTTTGTTTTAGATTTTGAACTTGGTTGCCTTGCTTGGATCGTTCTTTTTCATAGACTGCATCGGCTGTCTCTTGCTGTTTTTTTAAAGTGGCATAAGATTCTGTTTTTTGTTGATTAAGTTTTTCGGCATGCTGCTTTTGCACTTCTTTTAATGTTTCACGTTGTTTGGTGTTGAGCTCCTGCAGTTGCTCTCGACTCTGCCCGACAAGCTTTGTTTTTTCTAGGTTGGCCTTTTCACTGAACTGCTCGAGATCTTGTGACACTGTTTTCTGAATTTGCGCACGACGATTGGACTGGTCTTCTTGTACTTTTTTAGTTTGATCAAATTCTTGCGCTATCACGCGCGCTTTTTCTTGGCGCGCACGAGCTTGAAGTTCATTGTAGTATTTGTCTTGCTCAGCCTTTTGACTTTTATAGTATTCTTCTTTTTTCAGATTTTGAATTTTAGTGTGTTGTAATTTTTGTTCATTGGCCTGATTTTCTTCTTGCAGTTTTTGAGTAGTGGATTCTCGTGCGGCATGAATCTTTTTTTGGGCTTCGGATTTTATGTGATTAACGGCAGCTTCGCCAGAACCCTCTTCAGCTTGAGCGCGTGCTGCATATTCTTTTTTTAATGCTCGAATTGACTCTTCGCTCTTATCTACGACTTCGCGTCGTTTTTTGCGATATTCATCGTTTAGAGCATTAAGCTCTTGAGTATTTTGTTTTTGTTGGGCGGCTATTGTATTGGACATCGTCTCCCATCCATGGATCAGTCGTCTGCATATATGTTAGCACTGTATTGATTTGGGCTCGAGGTCTAGGCTAGGGGTTTGTTGCTGAATTGGTCTTTAGGGGAGTTGGTGGGGTGCTACTTGGTTTTAGAGTGGCCACGTCACGATCGGGTTTATTGCAGGTCTTGGTGAAGTTTGCCATATTTTCATAGCACATCCATGAATCTGTATAGGCAATGATTTCGTTTTTCATAAGAGGGTAATAGCGAGGGTATTGAAGGTGATCAAGAGTACTTATGACAGTGCGCTCTTTATTCTTATCAGTATCTGTAATGGTGAGTTCAAAGGCGCGGTACTCGGCACTGGCCTTAGGGCTGGCAGCCACAGTAAGAAATAGCAGTACGACGGCGCAAGGAGGGATAGGGATAAGACTTATTTTGAACAAGAGTCTTTTAATAAAGTTCATACCTGTGTTTTATCGGTAAAACTTAAGTAAGAGTTGAGTGCTTATGTGGTGTGAGTGAATAATGTTTTAATTAGAGGACTCGCAAGATGTATTGGTGCGGGCATAACGAAGTAAATTTTTAATGTATTTCTCTAGGCGATGGTATCTGAACCCCCAGAAGAATTTAATAATATTAAAATCAATCCAGTTCGTGCCGATTTCATCTTCATCTACGTCAAAATATATTTTGCCAGATTTGTCGATGTAAACGAGCTCCCCGACATGTTGATAATTGCCGAATGGTACTTTTTTGGTGATGGGCATCAGGGTAACTGAGTCTCGATAATTTCGAATTCTGAATATGGGAGGGATGTTTTTGTCGAACTGAATCTCTGAAGCAAATTTTTTGTCTCCTATGCGAGGGCTGCCAAAATTATATAGCGGTCGCAGAGTAAGACTTGAAAAATCACCTGATTTTTTAAGTGTGGCAAGATGAATATGTAGTAGTGTTGCGCCCGCAGCGCCGAGACTATGGCCTGTGAACCAAATGTTTTTATTTTGAATGCTGCGAAGTTTTTGCTCTATAGACGGCCAGGCAGACTCAAAGAGTGTGTTAAAACCGATATGAACTTTACCGGCTTGTTCTCGGTTCTCATTTTTTAGCCATGGGACAGTTTTAATAGCGGTATCATTCATTAAATCCATGGTGTCTTTGGGCTCAGTTCCTCGAATGGCCAAAATTAAATCTGTATCGGATTCAGCTAGTAGTATTTCGGTGCTCACTCCAGGTAACTGCTTAATTAAATCAGGAGAAGCCGCCACCCGCTCAATACTCATTTTAAACTCAGGTAGGTTTTTTTGAAAACGCTCAATGGTTTTGTGATCTTCATAGGCGACATTTGAAGCGAGTGCGAGCCAATAAGCATTGTTGATATTAAATTCTTGAGAGCTTGTACAGTACGGAATGTCTGCTTGAAATACATCGGCATAGGCAAATTCAGCCCGTGCCGATTGTGAAAGGTGAACGGCCATAACAACAAAGACAGTGATAGAAAATAGTTTGAATTTCATATTCATGTAGCGCATATGGCGTTAGGCCTGAAGTTTAGGTTCATATTTAACTGTAGATGTATTTATAGCATAGCTGGACATTGTTAAATATGGCGCCTGCGATATTTTATAAAGATTATAGAGCTGTCTAATATGTGGTCGTATTTTTCGCTCTTTCTTCTTTTTGTGGAGGCCTGACCGAGCTGCTGCTAGCTGGTATTAAATCGTCTTTTTACGAGCTCTAAGCGAGCTACGGTCTGCTTAGAGCTTGGTCTCTTCTTTCTAGGCTGATAGGCAATAAGGTTTAACGCTTCAAGTGTATTCTTTTGCACATAGCGAATCACTGTATTGAACTCCCTACCCCAGCTCACAATTCTAGAAAAAACTAGATAGCTCCAGAACTTCCTTTGGTTTTTTAGACATCCTATTTTTTTTATTTGAGGCGCTGGCATCGGGCATTGCTTTAATATCTGCTGAGCCGTGTGCCCCGCAAAAACACGAAAAAAATTCTGAATACTCTCGCGATCAGGCCCTTTAATCACGAGATGAATATGGTTATTACAGAGCGCAAACTCGTACACCTTCACCTGATATAAATTGCAGGCTTTTTTCAAGACGTATTTAATGATTTTTTTATGTTTGTAGAGGCACCGCCCGCCTACCGCATGCAGGGATTTAAGAGTGACGTGGTGCGATTGCTTTGGGTTGAGCGGGCGCAGACTTCGACGCTTACCAATAGCAAGGGA
The DNA here is from genome assembly GCA_020434645.1 of Bdellovibrionales bacterium. Classification (GTDB taxonomy): domain Bacteria; phylum Bdellovibrionota; class Bdellovibrionia; order Bdellovibrionales; family UBA1609; genus RBG-16-40-8. Next base: position 5,439 of record JAGRAK010000141.1, read on the forward strand.
GCCGCCGTGGGATTTTGAAACTTTTGGTAGAAGAGAAAGTTGTTTTTTCATGACGGGAGTTAATTGCAAGACACATACGTGGGCGGTGCCCGCATAAATTATAGTACGCGGTAAATATCCGTCCGGATTTCAGCTTGCACGTGAACAAATCAAATGATTTTCGGATATTTACGAAG
>JAGRAK010000142.1 GCA_020434645.1 Bdellovibrionales bacterium
CCCATTCTTAAAGAAAAAGCTCCATTGCCAGCCTCTTTTGGATCAAACGTTGAAATCGACAGCCCAGAACGAAGTGTCAACGGCGTACCATTTATGCCCCCGGTAGGCGCAACTTCAACAGGCACCCCTGATAAACTCCAATTTACACCCACACGTCTTGTAAATGTCTCACTGGCCTCAACAATTTTGCCTTCAATCATCACTTGTGCTGGTGGGATATCGAGTTCTTTCACGAGACGCTCAACACGCATTAGCACTTCAGCCGTATCTGTAATAATAATTGTGCTTGTTCGACTATCGCTCACCACTTGCCCGCGAGTCTCAGTTAAGAATGGCTTAATCTGTTTTTCAAGATCAGCTACATTGGCAAAACTAATTGGCAAAACTTTAACTTTAAGTGGCGTTAATTTATTCTGTGATTCAACAATTTCTTTTGCCGCCATTGCCTCTGCCTGAAGAGAAGACAACTTTGTAATTCTAAGGACATTACCCTGACGAACATAACCAAGGCCACGTGATCGCATAACAATAACTAGGGCTTGATCCCAAGGCACTTGTCGAAGCTTAACTGACACTCGCCCCTCTACATCATCGGCAATAACGAGATTCACACCACTCTCTTCGGCGATAAAGGCGATAACATCTCGAATATCAGCGTCGTTTGTTTGAATAGAAATTGGACGACCAAAAAATTTACCACTACCAGTTAAAAACTCATCTAAAGTTCGAGCAGATAATACCTTTTCACTTTCGGCCGCATTTTTAGTGTCGTAAGATAAAGAGTCTGTATCTTCAGCAACTTCTGGCTCAGCCGCCTGCGCAACAAGTGGTGCATTGATTGATCCTCCTGGAGGCATTACCAGAATTGTGTTGCCCTCTTGAGAGACAACTGGCTCACCCGCACCCTTTAGCTGAACGACAATTCTTGAAGTTGTGGCACCTGGATTTTGATAGGCATTAATAGAGCCGAAGGCGCCATCAAAGTCTTTCATTATATAAGGGCGCTTAAGTGACTCAGTGAGCTCAGAGTTTTGAATTTCAATCACGTATTGGTTTGTACCGGGGTTCGGCCTGACATCATAAGTGGCCGGGCTTTGCGTTTTAATTTCAATTGTTCCGCCATTAACTGACGATAAATAATTGATGGCCGTTACTTTGTTGTCGATGAATTGAGATGGCGGCGGCTCAGCCTCAACAGGCTCTTGTGCGAAATTTTGCTCAGAAAGTGGCTCTTGAGCTGCGGGCTCTTCAGCTACCGACTCTTCGAATTCATCAAATGCCTGTTCTTCTTCGGCTGCGGCGGGAGCTTGATTGTCAGCGATCTCATCTTCGCCAAATTCTTCAAACTCTGCATCATCAGTGCCTTCACTTAAAAAAGCATCATCGCCTGATGTCTCGGCCGTGAGTTCATCTATTACACTTTCATCATCAACAACATCGGTAGAACTGGCACATGCGCCCAGAAATATCATTGTCGCCACTACGATCGACTTTAGTATATATTTTGTCATCCTTGACACTCCTATTTACTTATCAATTCTTAATACTCGAGAAGAATACGTATTTTCGCCATTGAAACTTGCTGTTTCAACAACGACAACCTCCCCCTCTCGAATCACCGCTATGTATCCACGCTTTCGACCTATACGATCATCTTTACCAATAACATGAACCTCTCCCTGTGGATCTATAATCATCGCCTTTGGAGATTTCACGTCCCACATTATTCCTGCCAGCTTAAGTTCATCTAGCTCATAACGTTCAAGTGGAGTGCCCGGCAAAACGACATCCGGCAGATTGCCATCAATTAACTGTGGCGGGCGAAAAGGATTTCTTCTACCTTCTCGCAAATCAAAAACATATGGCTCTAAAAATCCAACATTTTCACTACCAGAAATTATCGCAGGGCCTGCCGTCGACTCTGCTGAATCAGATGGCGGCATCTCTTCTGAGGGGCTTTCTGCAGAAGCCTCTGGCGCTGGCGACTCTTGTGAAAATGATGGCCGAACCACTCGAGACGAAATAAAGACTGCCAAAAGCAAACTCGCAAGCCCTACAGCAAGATAAGCTAAATGAGAGGCATAGCGATTAAAATTCACTATTTCGCCTCCTTGCTCTTAGGTAAATAGCGATAAGCAAGTAAATTGGCCTTCATATTAATTTTCGGAGACATTGGGCTTGAATCTGGACTCAGCTTTAATTCAATTCTTTGTGTCGTTATAATTTTATCAAGTCGAGTTAAATTCGAAAGAAATAGCATCATCTGATTGTACGTACCCGCAATATCTACCTCAACCAACACCGGTTCATAGAATGTCGATTGATCTGATGCAGAATTTTGACCATTAGGCTTATCACTCGAGTTGATACGATTTATTTCAGCTCCAACTGACTTTGCTTCATTTGAAATGATGCTCATAAGATCAAGACCTGTTAGCTGCGCCGGCATAGCGAGCAACACTCGCTCCATTTCGGCACCGAGTTCGTTCATTTTTTGCTGAAAGCGCTCGGCATCAGCAATGGCCTTATTGATGCTTTCGATCTCTTTAACCTGTTCGGTGATCTCAGCTTCAATAGTTTTGATTTGAGTTTCTTTAACCACCCCGTCATCATACATAGACAACCAATAGGTGCCAGCAATCGCTATGCCTATAAGTAGCGCTTTACCGAAGGTTAAATTTTGTAACTTCTCTTCCATCTTAATCCAAACTTATCAAGCTGCTTGTTATATCGAAAACCTTAATGGTTCCCTCTTTTGATTTTTGCTCTACAGCTTTTAGTAAAATAACATTCTTAAAATTCGATTTACTTTCAAGAGCCTCCATAAAACGATTTAGATTTTCGTCGGACATCGCACCACCAGAAAAATCCACCTTATCTGAGTTGATAGCGAGAGACGACAACCACACACGTTCAGGAATTATATTTTGCACAAAATCAATTGCTTTAATCTCTCGGAGCCGGATTCGCGAAAGATCTTTAATTGATTTAATGCGGGCCTCGAGATCTTCTAGCTGCGCCTGCAGGTCACGAGCTTTATCTGCAATCGGCTTTTTCATTTGGATGTCGGTCGCCAATTTATTTTTTTCACTATTTTTTTCTGCAATTTTAGAATCGAGCTCGCCAATGTTGTAGCTCTCATAAGCCATAAGACCCGCCAGCCAGATCAACAATACAACAATTTTAACTACCGTGTCTTTGGTAGCCCCACCAGATCCGCCGCCGCCCTCTTGCCCAATACTATCAATAGAGGTTTCATAATTAATTTGAGTACCTGATGATCGCTTGGTCTGCTCTCCTCGGTTTTTAAGTAAATTGATTTTAATCATTCGTCACCGATCTGGCGCAGGCCTAAGCCAATAGCCACGGCAGAAAAATCTCGAATTTGATTTATATAATCTTTAGAAAAGTCTTTTGAATTCACTTTCACACTAAAAAAAGGATCCAACTTTTCACAAGGAACGATTTTAGACAGTTGATCAATCAACCCTGGCGACTTCGCGCCCCCACCAGTTAAGAAGCATCGTGAAACATTTTGAGAATGCGCTGTATTTAGAAAAAAATCGAAGCTGGCTTTGATTTCTTCACAAACCACGTCATGGGTGGCTTCAATAATTTTATTGGCCTCATCTGGGACCGGCTGCCCGGTCGAGACCCCAAGCTTAATAGCTTCTGCTTCATCAATACTCATATTGAGAGTTTTGTGAAGATCAATTGTATAGTTTAAACCACCAACAGGTATGTCACGACAAAATACAGCTTCGGTATTTTCTACGACGACCATAGTTGATGCTGACGCACCAATATTAAGAAGCGCAATTGTCTGCCCGGGCATCTCTCCGTAATTTGCTTTAAAGCAATTCACTAATGCAAACCCACTGACGTCAACAATAGAGCAGTTTAAATCTGCAATAGCGACCGCTTCGGCATATTTAAAAACATGACTCTGAACTGCTGCAATCAATAAAATATCTAAACTATCTGAAGCACCTGCGGACTTGCGTAATATTTGATGACCGAGGTTCACCTCATTAATCTCATAGGGGATATATTGCTCTGCCTCCCACCTGATTTGTTCTGAAATTAATTTCTCATCCATTTTCGGTATAGAAATGCGCTTCACAATTACACTTGTGCCACCAAGACCTATAGCCACGTTTTTTCGTTTAGTTTTTAATTTGTCGACAAGTTCTCTAATCGCGCTACCGATAGCTGCAGTGTCAGAAATATCTCCACCCGAAACAGAATGGGGTGGCGTTGGAACAATACCAAAAGCGAGGAGTGACGCTCCTTTTTTACCAACATCTAGTTCTGCAATTTTGATACTGCTCGAACCGATGTCGATACCAATTATTTTTTTATTTCCAAAAAACGATAGCATTTTGACCAACCGCAGCTCCATTTATACTAGGAGCTAAATAGTGAATCCTACTAAAGATTAGACCGGACGCGCCATCAAATGTCAAATCACTGACTGAGCGAAGGTATGAAGAATTGAATGTACATCTGAGAAAGTTCTTGCCCGAAGAAAATATAAACCAGAGCACCCAGCGCAAGATAAGGTCCGAAAGGAATTGCCTGCGACATCCCGCCTTTAGTCTTGGCCATAACGATCAGGCCAACAACACTGCCAATCAGACTCGAACTAATAATGACAAACGGGACTGAAGTCCAGCCAAGCACGGCGCCAATCCATGCGATCAGCTTGATGTCTCCCCCACCCATACCCTCTTGCTTTCTCACTGCTGAATAAATTGCCGCTACAGCATAAAGAAATCCACCGCCTAATAAAACACCCCAAAGTGCCGGCATAAACTCGCGATCAGGGTTAAGAGCAGCGCCAATAAGACCAATTACAATTCCCGACAGAGTAAAAACATCAGGAAGAATCATGTGATCAAAATCTATAAAACTTGCGATGACGAGAGCAAACGAAAAGAGAAGGTATTCAGCCAACAACCAACTCCAACCGAATTTTAAAAAGAGACCTAGAAAAAGACCACCCATTATGATTTCAACAAGCGGATAACGAAATGAGTATTTCGCTTTGCAGGCACGACAACGACCCCTTAATATAAACCAAGAAAGAATCGGAATATTATCATACCAAGGAATTTGTTTTTTACATGCCAAACAGGCACTTCGAGGTCGCACGACACTCAATCCGAGTGGGTAACGATAGATCACAACATTTGCAAAGCTGCCTAAACACGCCCCAACGAGAAAAAAATAAATTGCGAAAAAATTATCCAAGATCACGACCTCTCATGATCATGGCCGACACTGTTATTAAAAATACACACCATGCAACACTATAACCAGAGGTCATCATAACACTTTTAACCGGAATAGCATCCGAATACACAAAAAGTGAACGCCAATTCATCTTCTCAAGATTAGGAAGCACCGACTGAATCACTTTTGCGAAATATTGAAATGAAACCGAATCACTCTTTTCGGCGAAATACTTAAGGCTATCGAGCCAGTGCCCGATTAAAAATAAACCAATAGAAAATGCAACGGCCATCATCGGCGAAGCAAAGCTACCAAAGAAAATGGTAAATGAAAGCAATATACCCGCCTCAAGCACTACCCCATACAACCCGACT
>JAGRAK010000143.1 GCA_020434645.1 Bdellovibrionales bacterium
GCCAGGTGTAGGCTCAGGCCCTTGATTCAAAATAGGGTGATGGTCGATAAAAATAATATTGTCGCATTGCTTTTCAAGGCGAGTGTAGAGCGGCTCAACTAGCCTTCGATCATTGGTATCAAAAATCATGGCAAGGTCGGTGGGCTCGATTTCTGTTTTTAATTCGTCAAAACGTTCAAGATATTTGTCGAATTCTAGAAATTTGTATTTTTTTGGTATCTCATCAACGGCCACCACGCGTACTTTTTTGCCTGCTTTTTTCAAAGCATGATAGAGCCCCAGCATCGCCCCAAGGCCGTCACCATCGCATTGTTTGTGTGTGCTGAGCAAAATGCTATTGGCCGCGTGAATTTTTTTAATAATTCCAGAGACATTTAAGTTGTTGAATCTCGCTGTTGAAACCATGACTAATTCTTATCGGAAAAACCAAATTTGAAGTGAGCAAAGTGAAATAATATCAGACTTGTGTCGAGTCTAGCCAATAAGTTTTAGCCCAATGCTGGCTAGACCTAAGAAAGAAAAGAAACTGAATATGTCAGTGGCCATTGTGACGATAGGCCCGCTGCCAGTGGCGGGGTCTAGCTTTAGTTTTTCAAGCAGAATCGGAATGCCGCTACCGAACGTCGCGGCCACAATTGAATTGATGAACATAGATGCGGTCATGACAATAGAGACCATCATATTGCCCTTCCAGAAATAGGTGAGCAGGCCGGCAGCAATCCCGGTGATGATACCGATTAAGACTCCAGTGAGAAGTTCTTTTTTTAAAGCTTTTAAGTGAGAGATAAATTTAAAATCTTCGACAGCTATTCCCCGGGTGACAACGGTTAGGCTTTGAATGGCGGTATTGCCCGCTACACCGGCCACTATATTTTTTAGACTTGCTAATATGATCACCACAGACATGGTGTCTTCAAATAAACTCACAACAGAACTGGCAACGGCGGCAAGAGCCAAGTTGACCATCATCCATGGCAGACGAAAACCCACGCTTCGTAGTGCTGAAGTGTAAACTCGGTCATCTTCTTTTAATCCGGCTTGTGCATAGACTTCAGCGGTGGCTTGGTCTTTGATGAGGTCGACAATGTCGTCGACAGTGATCACGCCAAGTAATCGGTTTTCAATGTCGATGACCGGAATTGCAATCAGAGCGTACTTTGAAACGAGCTCAGCGGCCTCAGAGGCCTCTTCGTTGGCATCGACGGTGATAAGCTCAACACGCATAATAGAGCGTAGGAGTGCCTGTGGAGAGCAGGTGACCAGCTGACGAAGAGAGACAACGCCTTCAAGGCGGCCGCGGTCGTCAACGCAATATATATAATAAATAGATTCCTGCTGGGCACGGTGTCTGAGTTCTTCAAGGGCTTTGACCGCAGTTAGCTCTGAACTCAGGCAAAAAACACCGGTTTGCATAAATCGACCGGCAGAGTCTTCGGGGTAATTTAAAAAGCGTTGAATTCGGGCTTTACGACCCTCTTCTACAAATCGTAAAAACTGCATTTGTTCATGACTTGAGAATCCACTTAGAAGGCGCGCGGTGTCTTCGTCAGAGGCCAGGCGAAATATTTCAAGAATATTTTGCTCTTCAAGGCGGTTAAAAATCTCCATGCGCTGATGTTCGGGCAGCTGAAGAAGTGTTTCGGGGGCTCGGTTAATGGCGCAAAGGGCTTCAAATAGAACATGTGTTTCAACAGAATCAAGGGAGGGGAGCATGCTTGCGATGTCGGATGGGTCAATTTTACCCAAGATGGAGCGTAGCGGTTTGCTGCCGCGTCCCACCAAAAGTCTCTTGATTATTAAGGTATTAGAAGGGTTTAGTCTCATCCGGGGCCCTCAATTTTCGATATAATGACCTTTGTTGTTGTCTGCGTCAAAGAATTAAATATAATGGCGCGCTTTTGATAGCAAAATTTAGTTACGAAACAGGAGAACTCATGTCAGGACAAGATCGGCAACCGATGACGGCTCAGGGCAAGCTTAAGCTTGAAACTGAATTACGTCAGCTCATACACGTAGAAAGACCTTCGATTATTAAGGCTATTGAAGAGGCCAGAAGCAACGGTGATCTATCAGAAAATGCAGATTATGATGCCGCAAAAGAGCGCCAAGCCTTTTGTGAGGCTCGAATTAATGACATTCAAAGTAAAATTGCCAACTCTGAAGTTATTGATATAGCCAATTTAAAGTCTGACCGAATTATTTTTGGAGCTCACATCGTTCTTTGCGACTTAGAGACCGAAGAAGAAATCAATTACCAGATCGTTGGTGAAGATGAGGCGGATGTTAAGAGTGGGCGAATTTCAGTGTTTTCGCCCTTAGCTCGCGCCGTCATCGGCAAAAAAATTGGAGATATCGTCGAGTTTAAGAGCCCTAAAGGCGAAAAAGAGTACGAAGTCCGAAAGTTTTTCTTTAGATAATTCAAAATAGAATCTAAAGTTGATGAGTGGCACAAAGAAGTTGGATTTATATTCTGATAGGCTTACTCATCAGCTCATTTCTGGGTGGGGCTATTCGCGTCTTTTTTTCTCCAGCCCGAGTTCGTGGTGCTGTTGAAAAAATTGTTTTTGAGAAGCAGCCAAAATTTAATATTGAATTTGAATCAGCACGATTAGATTTAAGTGGAGAGTGGTGGCCGTCACTTGCTGTTGAACTTGCGGGTATCAAAATTAAGGCTAAAGAACCCTGCATAACAAATTCAACTTTTCATGCTGATCGTTTAAGAGTCCCTTTTCAGCTGAGTTCATTTTTTAATAAAAAAATCAGATTCGGCAACATTCGGGCTCACCATGTTCGAGTTTTTTTACGTCGCACAATGTGCGAGCGTAGTGAGCCTGTAAGCGATATTAAGACTGATGAGTTCGCGCCACTTGAGCGATTTTTTCAAAAACGTTGGAGTAAGGAACTTATCAATACAGCTCGTTTTCTTGACGAAATAAATATAGCAAGACTTGAGGTATTGCGAGATGACGAGGTTTTGGCGCCGGTCACGCTTTCTGAGTTTAAAGTAGAGTTTTTGCCGGAGAGCGGGGTCAGTAATGTTCAATTTGATGTGTTGCTTGGTGAGCCTTGGGTTGGAGCATCAGCTTTTGGGCCGGTGAAAACCAATGTGACTATTCGCACTGACGAGGTGCAACTGGAGGGACGCGGCTCACTAAAAGAGGGGCAGTTTCAAATTACTGGTCAGTGGGCTGTGGGGCGCGGCGAGGCCGCTTTTTACTTAAAATCTCAAGATGTCCCTATGAACAGTGTGCTTCGGCTTGCTCATCATTGGGGAGTGCTGTCGTCATTTAATCCGAACTTGAAAAATCAATGGGCGAGCTGTGATATGAGCATAGCTGGCGAGATTCGTAAAATTAAAAATTTAGAGCTGAATTTGCATCAATGTCGTCTTTATGGTGATTTTGGCGAAATTAATTTAAAGACAACACGCATGAAAAATCTGACTGAGGGTGGCCCACTTATATTTTTGTTACAAAATGTCGACGTTAAGCGCGCATTATCAGCATTTGATTTTGCAAAGAATTGGGGGCTTGTTAGTCAGTTTGGCGAATTCACAGGTGAAATGAATATTAGTGGAGCTGATTCTTACGAGTTAACGGGGTCGCTTCGTGATTTAGAAGTTTATTTATCTCGTCTTAAAGTTCAGGCCCGTCAGGTGATCAATGAAGTTCAACTTGATTTATCAGTAGCTCAGGATCGTTTTTCAGGGAGGGCTTATGATTTTGTTATTTCAAATGGGGCGCTGGATGGCGGGTTTTCGTTTAATTTTTCTCACGAAGGAGACGGAGTATTTCAATTCTCTTTTGATAAAATGTTGGCTTCTCGAGATGTTCAAAAGGCTATCTGGGGTGGCGATGTTTCTCTTGCCGCTGTTTATGGCAAAGGGGAGTTGAAAAATAGTGAAGTAGCACAAATGGATGGAAGCTTTGCTTTAGCTGATCTTAAAACGGCGAACTGGTCTTTAAAGACTGTAAAATCAAAATATTATTTAACCCCGGGTCGGCGAAAACTTTCGGTCAAGGCTGATGAATTTCTCGTTTTTAAAGGCAGTAAATGGGAATCCGCTGCAAATTCTCTAGGTATCACTTTGAGTTCACCATCAGGGGCGGCCTCACTGACAGAGCTATCAGCAGAATTAGATATTGTAGCTGGTGGTGGTCATTGGGTTGATCTTAAGGCCGTCAACCCGGCTCAGGGTGCGGTGCTAAGCTCACAGGGCGAGTGGACGGATAAAAGTGGTCTATCAGGGCAGTTGACCAATCAAACAAAAAGCCAGACCTCTATGTGGTTAATAGGTGGCAGTTGGGACGCGCCTAAAACTAAAGCCGCGGAGTCTCCATAAGCTTTTCAGTAATTCGATCAGTTGCACGCACCGCTGCATGACCTAGAACATCACTTATTTTTTCACTCATAGATTTTTTAGCCTGATATTTAATTTTAAAAATTTTAGCATCAGTTTTTCTTGAGAGCAGATATTGGTCGCTTGTCATCAGCTCATCCACCAGATTTAATTCTTTTGCACGTACGCCGTACCAGTATTCACCAGTGGCCACTTTTGACATATCTGTTTGTGGGCGAGAGGAGCCGACGAAGTCTTTAAAGAGAGCATGAGTGTCTACAATTTGCTCTTGAAATTTGGCTCGTCCTTTTTCGGTGATTTCACCGAGAATGCTCACGGTTCTTTTGTATTCGCCTGATGAAATCTCTTCATAATCCACATCATTTTTTTTAAGTAGCTTATGAAAGTTAGGGACTTGAGCGAGGACTCCAATAGAGCCGATAATTGAAAAAGGGGCAGCAATAATTTTGTGAGCTGTACAGGCCATCATGTAACCTCCACTTGCAGCCACGAGGTCGACGCAAGCGGTGAGTTTTAAGCCGGCATCTTTAACGCGTATGAGCTGAGCTGCCGCAAGACCGTAACCATGAACGGTTCCGCCAGGGCTTTCAATCGTCACCAGAACCTCATCGTCAGGGTTTGCGACAGTGAGTACAGCCGTCACTTCATCGCGTAGCTCTTTTACGGCGTGGGCGTGAATATCACCCTTGAATTCAAGTACAAATAAACATGGAGTTTTTTTAGACTCTGACTCTTTGTCTTTTAGTTTTTTCTTTTGCTCTTTTAAATAGTTTTTAAGCTCTTTTTTATCAAGTAGCGTCGATTTTAAAGTTTGTTCGAGCTCATCTAGCTTTTCATTGATATTTTCAATAATTAAGTCAGGTTTTAATTTTTGTTTCATAATCAATGTGGCCACAAGTAGAACGAGCGCCATAATAAACAAAAATACGATGAGGAGTTTGCCAGAAAATACGCCAAATTCGATAAGTTGATCCATAGCCCGGCAGTCTAGGATTTAGGTCGAGTAAAATCAATCAGATTTGGCATGTGAGCGGCGTAAGGCGCATAATAATCAAATGAGTCGATTTCTTACATTTAGCATTTTTATATTAGCCGTGAGTTGTCCGATTGCCGGATTTTCTGCAGAAAGTGATGCTGAGGACGAATTTGCAATTAAGCGGCAACGTGAATTAGATAAAATTGAAGACTTTTATATCCGGCTGAACGAAATCGATC
>JAGRAK010000144.1 GCA_020434645.1 Bdellovibrionales bacterium
GCATTTGACAACTCCTGGGCAACGGGGCTGCGTCGCAGGACAGGGCGAACTTAAAAAAGTGGCATTCGATCCACTTTTTTCTATCAACCATACCTTTGCCATGTGCCGCGCAAATATTAATCGACTACTCCGCCGAACTTGGTGCACAACAAAACGCCCCGATCGCCTAGTCGCCCATCTTGATTTGTACGTTAATTTTCACAATCGCCGACTGCTACCCGGCAAGTAATAATCAGATTGTTTTTTGATATTAATAGATAAATCCCGGGGCTATATCCGGGATATTTAGAGCAGTCGGAGCATTTCCGGACATTCACTGATTGGCAATTTAAAACCGAAAACCACAATCATGTAGACCAGTTGTTACTACTTAAGCAATTCAGGGAATAAATGCTTTACTCCGCTTATCGCCATTTGTAACCCAATACAGAAAACTAAAAATGACATCAACCGGCTGAGAACATTGCTGCCAGTGGGACCAATTTTTTTAATTAGAACGTCGGCGTACACATAACAAAAATAACTAATCACTAGCACCACCCCAAGGGCTAACCCTATGGTGGCCATTCGCCAAGATGTTTGAATAAAGTCATCTGCATGAGCATGGGCACTCAACGTGATCAGTGCCGAAATAGCACCCGGACCCACTGTGAGCGGAAATGCTATGGGATAAAATAAAGATTGCGAAACATCTTCACTCTGACTTGCTGAATTATCAGATTTTTGCTCTTTGCTGTCGAGCATGCCAAGCCCCATGCGAGCGATCAATATACCACCCGCAAACTGAGTCACCACTGTCGACACTCCCATCAACTTTAAACACCAGCTACCTAGAAAAATCGTACCTGAACCCAGCACCAAGCTATTGAATACGACGACCAATACCATTTTTTTTCTTTGCTCAAAGCTAACTCGAGAAAAAAAATTTTGCACAATAAATGCCGTACCAATAGGGTTCACTAGCGGGAAAAGCGAACCAAAGCTAATGGCAAAAAGTGAAGCATGTTCTAAGATATCTAAATTCATAATGGGCAGTTGATAACATCAACGCATATTTAAAAGCAATTCTTAATCAGAAAATACGACTCAAAATAATAGCCCAAACCCGGTTACAGCAGCTCTCGATACTCTTTCACTTCAACAGCGCCAATAGGTCGCACCTGATCTATAACTTTATTTTTAGGTGCATATATCAGCACCTTTAGATTTGCCGGATTGTAGTATTTTCTTATTACCTTATTTACATCAGACACTGAAATTGCGTTTAAATTGCGAATATAATCCGTCATATAATCATCTTCAATTCCGTAAAATCGTAACGCCAATAGCATCCGAGCCATTTGATCAGGCGTTTCAATGTTACGAGGGAACGCTCCACGCAAATACCCTTTTGCGTTTTCTACCTCTTGCTCAGTTACACCTTTATCGTAAAATTCTTTCAAAACATTGAGAGTTTCAGTTACGAGCTCACCTACTTTCTCATGGCGAGTGTTTGACGAAATTGTAAACGGGCCGACTTCTTCTCTGGCATCAAAAGAAGACCGAATGCCGTACGTTAATCCACGCTTAACTCGAATTTCACTCATAAGTCGACTAGTGAATCCATCACCCAATATTGTTTCAGCAAGAAGTAACGCCTGATAGTCTTTATTCTTTCTTTTCACTCCATAATGACCAATGCGAACTTCAGATTGCTTGAGGTCGGGTCTGTTTACGAGCTGCACTTGAACTCCATTAATCGGCATCAATGAAGGCAATTTATCACTTTCATTTTCGCGAGGCTTCCACTCTGCAAGAGTTTCATTTAGAGTTTTCACAATATCAGGCTTTAGGTCTCCCACAAGCACGAGCTGAGCATTGTTGGGGCGAAAGTTTTTTAGATAACCTTTGATTAAATCTTTTTGTTTAATACTTTGCAGGTCACGAACTGTGCCTGATGGGCTACGACCATATGGGTGGCTGCCGAACAATAGTTGAGAGTAGAGCCGCCCCGCCACATAGCCAGGCTGATCATAACCGCGCTTTACTTCTGCAATCATTTCAGATTTTGCTCGATTCACCTCGCTCACAGAAAAAGCCGGACGTGTAGCCACTTCAAAAAACAGTTTAAGCAACTCATCTTGATTATCTGAAAGCCCTGATGCTGAAAGATAGGTATAATCATAGTCGGCATCAGCAGAGAATGATGTGCCCAGCTGACCAAATTTATCTGCAAGCTCAGTAGCCGAATAGTTTTTAGTCCCTCGATCGAGCACAAGGGCTGTCATTTCAGCTAGCCCTGACTTACCTAAAGGGTCATGGCTACTGCCTGTGCGAATAAGAAGACCAGCACTGATATAAGGCAGAGAATGGTCTTCGATAATCAGTACTTTTAAACCGTTATTCAGAGTCACATCTCGGTAAGGCGGAATTTTTACACTGCCTGATGAACCCATACCTGCACAGCTCACAATATTCAGAGCGAGGGCGACAAACATAATACTTTTAAAAACTTTGTATATGGTTCTAGATATATTTATCACTGAGTGACTCCTGCTACGCTTTTAGGTGAAATTTGAACAACATTTTTTTTGCCTGGCACTAAGTATGTCTTCGCCACTCGCTGAATATCTTCAGCCGTGATCTTTTCATATTTTTCTAAATCTTCAAATAGCACCTTGTAGTCATTAAAATAAACCTCATTTAATGCCAGTGCTCTTGCTCGCGAGGCCATAGTTTGCAAACCCTTTACATACCCCAATTTAATTTGGTTTTTTAATTTTTGCAGTTCATCGGGGCTCACTAAATCACTCTTTATTTTTGCTATTTCAGAATTCACTAGTGCCTGTGCCGCATTCGCAGTCACTCCGGGTTTTAACGAAACATATGTCGAAATCTCACCTGAGAGCTTATCATTTGAGTTCGACATTGAAACATCTGTGGCCAGTTGATTCTTGTAAACCAAACGTTTGTACATGCGACTCGATGACCCCGCCCCGAGTGCACTGGTCATAAGATCGAGGGCATGAGCATCAGGATGTCCAACTGGCACTCCAGGGTAAACAATGGCCAAAGTTACGCCTTGTACATCTTTCTCTAATTTAGAATATCGTGCTGCGCGCTGTTCGGTCTCTGGAGTCAGTTTTAGGTCTGGTAACGTTTGACGAGGAATGCCGCCATAATATTTTTTCATCAATTTTTTAACTTCAGACACAGACACATCGCCTGCCACCACCACAACGGCGTTGTTGGGAGCATAATAGGTGTTGTAAAATTCTTTTAACTCAGCAAGATTTGTAGCATTCAGATCTTTCATGTAACCAATAACAGGCCAGCGATAGGCACTTGTTTTATAAAGAGTATTTCGAATTTGTAAAAAGAGTGACCCATAAACGCTATTTTCATACCGCATCCGCCGCTCTTCTTTTACAACTTCGCGCTCACTGTTAATTTCTTTTTCATCAAAAATAAGATTTCTCATTCGATCAGACTCGACATCAATTATCAGTTCAAGTTTATCACTTGGGAGATTTGTATAATAGCCCGTGTAGTCTTCAGTGGTGAACGCATTGTTTGAGCCACCATTCATTTGGATAATTTTATCTATTTCACCTTTTGGATATTTCTTGGTGCCTTTAAACATCAAGTGTTCAAAAAAATGGGCAAGGCCTGTTCGCCCAGGCTTTTCGTTACTTGAACCCACACGAAACCACTGCTGATAACTGATAATAGGCATCGAACGATCAACATGCACAAGCACGGTCAGACCATTGTCTAATTGAAACTTCTCGACTTCAAATTGCACCGATTGATTCACTGAACTATGGGCGACTCCCCAGAATGTGAGTGAAAAAATTAGACTCGTGAACAGAGTTCCAAAAAGCTTCATAAACCACCACCTGTTGTGAATGATCTATTTTGAAACCCACTCATTCTTCTGTCAACGAAACGGGGCGAGAATTGGACTTACTGCACTTGGAATTTTGTAAAGTAGATATTTTTAACGACTCCCCTTTTAAGGGTATCGTTTAAGTGAGCAATCACCTCATTTTTTAAAAAGAGCTTGCCCTGAACAGTTTCGATTTCATGAAATTTCTTATTATTGAGTATACGCGTTATTGCATCTCGAGATTGGCCACCAAGCGTCACAAGCTCTTCAAAGCCCTCTTTGTCATACATCTCAACACTCATCTCGACTCGTACAAAACGACGAGGCAAGCCATCAAGATTGGTGTTATAGGTATCCATAGAATATAAAATTGATGGAGCTTCTACGCTCTTACGGTACTCTTTGAGCTTCTCCATTAGCTCGTCATTAGAGGCCTTGGCCGTTTTATACCCCAGAGTGCCCGCATAAACCAAATAGGCTCCGCCACCTACGACGACGACGTTCAAGACGACAAAGACAATAGCCATCAGCTTTTTTACATCAATTTTTGGTTTCTCTTCCTTATCTTCTTCAGCCATAACGAGTTTCTCCACCCAACTTATCGGCTGTCAGACCAAGGTCTTGAATAGATTTTGATGTATTTTATGGCCTCAAGTGAATTTCAATTTTATTGCCAAACTATTGGGCACCCCAAACCGTTAGGCTTGACTCTCGAAGCATGGATGATTTTAATAGTGCTCATGCCCCATAAAAACAAAACACACACAGCTATTTTGACGACACTCTTCATCTTAATTGCTGTCTCATTTTGGAATAACGTCAGCTATGCGCAAGAGGACCCGGCGGCGATTACACCACCAAAGGGACTTGTTCCAGAAAACTTTATTCTTGTCGATTCTAGCGTCAGTCACCCAAAAAATATTTTCATTGCAGATAAAGAAAATCGTACGCTCACGGTTTGGTCTCATACAGCCAATGCGCCCCAACTTGTTGGCGCCTATCCGATGGATATAGGCAAAAACCAGGGCGACAAAGTGGCTTCTGGAGATCAAAAAACTCCTGAAGGCATCTACTTCTTTCAAGAAAAGCTCGAAGGCCCAACCCTTAATTTTAATGAATACGGAAAGCGCGCTTTTACTCTCGATTATCCTAATTTCTTTGATCAATTGGCTGGTAAGACCGGCAACGGCATTTGGCTGCACTCTGTACCTGAAACAAAAACTCTACTTCGCGGATCACGAGGCTGTGTTGTCGTACGCAATGAAATTATTGAAAAACTCACTCCCCTCATTAGTTTAAAAAACACACCGATGTTGATTCTTGATCGCGTCAACTATGTGAAACCCGAAATTCTTTTAAGCAGCAGATCGTCTCTTCAAAACTGGATCGAGTCTTGGAAGACCGCTTGGGAATCAAAAAACATAGACACCTACATGAGCCATTACCAAGATAACTTTAAAGCACTGAGAATGAATAAAAAAACATGGCGCCGCTATAAAGAAGGGCTCAATCAAAAATACAGTTACATCAAAGTCACTGTGCGCGAGCCATTTTTTGTGATGAAAGAACATGAAGCGGTTATCAACTTTATTCAAGACTATGATTCTGATGGTAAAAAAGATCTGGGTACGAAAACTCTTTATGTAAAAAAAGATAATGAAGGTCAGTTTAAAATCTTAACTGAAGTTTGGGC
>JAGRAK010000145.1 GCA_020434645.1 Bdellovibrionales bacterium
GTAAGGGATGAACGCATAAACAAGGAGTTTTAGCGTGAGTCAGAAAAGAAAACATTTAGATTTTGAATTAAATCTTATCCCGTTTATTGATTTGCTATCAACCTGCATATGTTTTTTACTTTTGACTGCGGTTTGGATCAATATCGGTTCGATGAATGTCAAGCAAGCTGTTGGCGGGCAGGCTCAAACTAAGGCAGACAAAAAACCTGTGCTTTGGATGAGTCTAACGGCTGCCGGTGATTTGATATTGGATTTTCAAGATTCAAATCATGTGCCGAAGAAATATCAAAAAGCTAAAATCTCAGCACTTGAAGGACGACCTAATTTAACTGAGCTTACAGGAGTTCTGGCTGAAGTGCGCAAAGTTCAGCCAGATTTAATGACGGCACTGATTCAACCAGTAAAGTCTGTGATCTATGATGACATTATATCTTTAATGGATAGCTGTAAAAATAGCGGGCTAAGCGATCTTGGGGTGGTACCATTATGATTGAAAGCGTACTTAAACAAACAGCACTAAATGGCAACCTGAGCTCTGTTTCGATATTAAATCCAAAAGGGCATTCACGTAAAAAAGAAGTTCATGCTGATTTGCTACTCACTGCACTTATTGATGCCTTTTCAATTCTTGTTATTTTTCTACTGATGAGTTTTTCAAGTACAGGAGACATACTTTCTATAGGTAAAGATACAGAGCTACCGAAGGCTATGCTTACTGATATGCTAGAGAGAAACACTCTTGTAAAAATTGAAGAGGGGCAAATTTTTGTAGAAGATCAAGCTGTTACTGTTAACGAACTTGTAGAAAAACTTGTGGCCGTTCGAAAGTCACTGGCGAGCAGTGTAACTGAAGATGCTGGGGCGGCACTCACCATACAGGCCGATCGCCGAGTTCAATATGAATTTTTAAGTCAGATAGTTCAGGCCGCCAGTCATGCGGGTTTTGGGGATATTCATTTTGCAGTACTTGTAAAGTAACGGGGGAGCATGAAAGTCATATTCAAATACGGAGTTGTCATTTCAGGTATTATCGTAATGTCTGCAGCTTCTCTTGCTGAACAAAGTAATGAGGATGAAATTCGCACATTATTAATTAACAAATTAAATAATGTGTACCTAACTCTTCCCAATCAAGACCCGACGAAACTTTCATTGACTTTACGTATTGCGGATTTGCTCTCTGAGAGAGCTCGTGCCGAGTCAAATATTGAACTTAGTAAAGGTTGTACAAAATGCGTGGCGGGGGTTAATGACCGTAAAAAAGCTTTGTTAATGTATAAAGAGGCTTTGCCAAAAGTGTCGCCTGAAAATGCTGGGCGTGTGCTCACTCAGATTGGTCATCTCTATGAGCTTACGGGCAATGAAAATGGTGCCATTCAGACTTATAAGAAAATGATTTCTGAAAATTCAGATCCTGCCGCTGTAGCAGAGGCTCAACTCTCACTTGCTGAAATGTACTTTAAAAGAAATAATTTTTCTGAAGCTAGGCAATATTATGATCAAGTATTTAAAAGTGCAGCACGTGTATCAAAGGGGCTTGCCGCTTACCGCATGGCGTGGTGTGACTTTCGATTGGGTCGGGTGCAGGCCGCCGCTCAAATGATGCAAAAAATCCTCTCCGATCCCGAGCTGCTCACACGTTCAAGTCAAACAAACGTCACTTCTATCGATACACAATTTCATGAAGAAGTAACTCATGATTTTGTTACATTTCTAGCACAAAACAATGTGAATGAAAATGCGGCTCAGCTTGTCTATGATTTAAGCCCAATTGCTACAAAGTTAAATCATGTTTTTGATTTGGCAGTTGAGCTAGAGCGCCTTGGTTTACGTGGCAACAGCATTTCAGTGTGGCAGTTTCTGCAAGAAAAAGAAACGCGTCCTTTGCAGCGTCTAGAGGGTTATGTGCGTTTAGCTCAGCTTCAGATGGAGCAGAAAAATATCACGCAAGCCTTTGAAGATTACAATAGGGGGCTTGCTATGTGGCCTCAGATCTGTGAAGTGCCACAAGAGAGTTGTAAAGAATTAGGAATTCGAATTAAAAACTTTGCTATTGATGCGCACAAGATGGAGCAGAAAAGCCCATCGACATCTATATTTGATATATATGAGGCGTATCTGAAAGTGTTTTCAAATGAAGTGGATATGGCGCTTCAGGCAGCAGTTATTGCAAAGCATCTGAAGAATTGGCCAGCATCGTTTCAATATTTCGGTTTGGCGGCACAGTCTTATATGCAAGAGAAGAATAGCAAAAAGCTTGAAGATGTGCTTTTAAATCAAATTGAGGTTGCGGAACTTTCAAAAGACTCAGCTCTGGTGAATGAAGCACTTGATTTATACTTAGATAGTAGCATTACAAAATCGGCTGATTTAAAAGTACGATATCAAAAAGCTAAAATTGAATATGATAAAGGTGACTACAGTACGGCAGTGAATCTTTTTCGTGCTGTGGCCTTTACTCCTGGTCATGTCTCGCTAGATTTAAAGGAGAAGGCCGCTGACTTATCATTAGACGCATTGGTTTTACTTAAAGATGAAAAACGGCTCGAGGCTTGGGCGCGTGATTATGCAAAACTACTTCCAGGGCGTAGTCATGATTTTTTAGCAATAGCTAGTCGATCTGTTTTAAACAAGGCTGTTGAAATCGCGAAGTCGTCGCCTGAATCAGCTTTAGCGGAGCTTAAAAAAGTAGATCGTTCGGTTCTGAACTTAACTGAGCAGGTAGACGTAGTTAAAAACATTATAATTTTAGCTGAAAAAATTCATCGTTTTGATGAAGCTCGACGAGCGACAAATGACCTTCTCGCTATTCAAAATTTAAAAGCTGAAGATCGTACTTTCGCATTGGAGCATAAAATATACCTAGCTGAATTGACCCTTGATTTTCAAACCGCCTATAGCGCGGCAAAAGAAATGTCAGGAGATAAAAATGATGCTTATTGGTTAAAAATGGCTTTACTTGCAGAGTTAGCAGGTCAGCCAGCAGATGCTTACTACGTAAAATTTATGAATGAGACTAAAGATCAAGACCGAGCTGAAGCTATAGCCGTAAAAATTATTAGTGCAAGCCCAAATCCATTAAGAGAAATTGAGCTATACAAAAATAGATTTGCAACTAAGCCTGAGCGTTTGGCTGAACTTTATCTTGAGGCTTATGCTAAGGCGCCCAACTCATCTATTATTTCAATTGTTGAGAAGAATAAAAATCTCAAAGGTACTTTCGGTCATAAGACGCTGCTTCGGCAAAATTTATTAAATGATTATAAGGCGGTTCAGGCGAAAATCACGTCACACCAAATAGACGCCTCGTCTCAAAAAAAGCTGTCTAATACTATTAAAGCGCGAGGAAAATTATTAGATGATGTAGATAAAGTGGCATCACGCGCAGTGGCCTTAGAGGATTTCAGCTCACAAATTCTTGCTCTAGATTTGTTGGGTAAAGAGAGCAAACGGTTCTACGAAGAGATTATGTCGCTGCCGCTACCTGAGGGTTTGACTCCTGAAGAGCAAGGGCAGTACTTGCAAATGCTTTCTCAACAGGCGAGCCCTCATCAGGTTCGCTCTCAAGATTTAGCGATTAAGGTGAGCGAGTTTTGGCAGAATAAAGCCGCAACCGATGCCATACAGAAAATTTACCCACAACAAGTTCTGGCTGTGCAAAATCTTTTAAAACCCGAGGTTGAGCTGTTAGCGCATATAGCGCCTGCTTCTGGTGGTATTACATGGCCAGAGCTAGGCCATAAGTCAGAGGCACCTAAACTTGATCCAAAAGTAGATTTTAAAGTGATTGAACAGGCGCGTAGCAATCTTCGTGAAGATCCACTTAATAAAACTAAAGTAGAAAAGCTACTCTCTTTAGAAAAAGGCTTTGGTGGCAGTGCAATGGTCAGTTACCTCGAGTCAAGATTAGAAAACTTAAAGACTAAGGAAAAATAATGAAATTATTTATATCCACTTTATTGATTGTTTTAAATCTGAGCTTGAATCAGGCTATTGCGGCTCCGAATGATAAAATGAAGGCGACTCCATCCGGTTCAGCATCAAATGTAAGTTCGGGCATGAAAAATAGCACGAACTTAAACTTCGATGATCTTTTAATTCAGGGTAAATATCACTTTTCTGATGAAGCCATAATTACAGTTGAACAAGATAAGGCGTTAGACGCTCTGTTGGGTGTAAGAAAAGATTTTAAAGATCGATTGAAGAAATCCGCTAGTCGAGATTAACCGAGGTAAAGGTATGACTTCAAAGAATTTAATTGTTGAAAATCAAAGTGGTAAGGCCATAAGGACTGTACGCTTAAACAGTGAAAAATTATTTGTTATTAAGCGTAAAGACAACCACAGAATCGAATTTTATTCAGATTTGACCCGACTGGATTCTAATAAAATTAAGTATGTTTTAATTGGTGAAATTGCTAAGCAAGATCTTGCTAGTCGCCCATTTGAGCTACCAAATAATTATAGAGTTCGAATAGCTTCGGCGGATGATCACGTGGTGATTGCAGACGAAGAGGTTGAAGAAGAAAATCCTAAATTCTTTTTTACAATTTGGGGTGCCTTTTTACTGATCGGTTTTTTAAGCATAACATTATTAAAGTATATCCCAGAGCCTACAGCCGCAATTCAGAATGACCTCGAACGCAGAATGGTGAAAATAGTTAAAAAAGAGCGACAGGTTCAGGTTCAATCGTCTGCTGAAAATTTTGTGAGTAAAACTACCACTAAACCAAAAGTGACATTGAAACGTTTAGGGGCACTGGCCGCACTTGGTAGTCTTATGAAATCAAATCAAAAAGGTGGTCTCAATTTGGGCGCTGTGAATACCACAGCTGGTATCGGGCTCGGTGGCACTCAGGGCAGTGGCGGAGTTCAAACTTCTCTTTATGGTAAGGGTATAGTCGCAGCACCAGTGGGAACAGGTGGCAATATCAAAGGTGCTGGCGGATACGGTACAAAGGGTAAGGGCGGCGGTCAGGCCGGTTATGGTCAACTCAGTCTGGTGGGTTCGGCAGGAAATTCTGCTTTTGCAATAGAGAGAGTGGGTACAGACAGCGGCGGTCTTGACCGCGATGCTATTGCTGAGGTCGTCAGGCGCAATCAAGGTCAAATTATGTTTTGTTATGAGCAGGGTCTCCAGGCGAGCCCGGGTTTGAATGGTCGAGTGGCTGTTCGCTGGACAATTGGTTCTGAGGGGCAAGTGAAAGTGGCGAAAGTTGAAAATACGAGTTTGGCTTCAAAAATGGTTGAAGATTGCATCGTCATGAGACTTAAAACTTGGAAGTTTCCTCTCCCTGAAGGGGGAGTGGATGTTTCTGTCACGTACCCGTTTGTATTAAAACGCGCGGGTCAGGGGTAATTTATGAAAAAAATAGGGGTTTTTATTCTTTGTTTGTTTTGGATGGGATGTAGTTTTCAGCAAGATCCACTAGCTGAATATCCTGAAAATATTCGAGAAGGTCAGCCGGTTAAAAAGCCAACAGATGATAAGCCAGCCAATGCGCCTATAATCGACATCAATGATTCTTACACGGTTC
>JAGRAK010000146.1 GCA_020434645.1 Bdellovibrionales bacterium
AGCCGAGAGAAACTGTCGTATGGTCTGTGGTGTGAATGCCAAAATTGGCGCTAAAGCCGTATTTGTCGATATGGTCTTGATAGCGGCGCGTTGGTAGCGCAGGTACGTCAGGGCTAGAAGATAGATCGGTGAACAGGCCTAGACGTAGGGCAAGCCAAGGTTTGAGATATTTTTCATAACCGAGTGCCACATTGAGAACATCTTTTTTAATAAGTAAATCGCTATATTGTTCAAAATCAGTGTAGCGGCTTGAGCCGTAGTAACTGAGATCAAACGATACAGAAAGATCTCGAGGTTTTGAGAATGCAAGGCCGGCACTGAGTTTATCTGGAACGCGAGACTCTGCATCTAGAGAATAATTTTGAACAAGTGGTTGCGCGCCCGAGACAGTGCCAATTTCAGACTGCAAGTAACTGCCGGCGCCTGAAACTGGAATCGACCGAAATCGATAGCTGAGGCCGATGTTCCAATTTGATGTGAGTTCTTGGTAGTAGCCGAGCACATAGACAAAAGAATTTTGAGTGTATGTTTTCTCTTCGTTTAATACGACGATCTCGGCTCCTGCGTCATAGCGATTCGTAAGAGATCGAGAATAACTTTGACTCGTGTAGTAAACAGTGAGGCCAAGCGCTTGTTCTTCAGAAATATTAAACGCAAACGCTCCGCCAACCCAGAGAGATTGATCATCGACTCTTAAAAAAGTGGTGTCATTACCAGATGAGAAAACATTGCCACCAAATGTTTGATAGTCGGGGATAACAATAGAAACCCCTGCGGTGAAACTGCGAAAGCTTGAAAAAATTCCAGAAGCTGACGGAATCGAGAGTATTGAGCCTTTATTGATTCTAAAAATTGCATCATCTAATTTTTCTTGTTCGTTGTAACTCACATCATATTTATTAAAAAGGCTAACTGAGGTGGAGAGGCTTGAGCCTTCGAGGCGAGCAAGAGTTGCTGGATTATAAAATGCGCAAGCTGCGGGATCATCAGTGAGTGCGGTGAAAGCGCCTCCCATGCCGCCCGCGCGATCGCCGAGCATAATGGAGTGATAATTTGTATAAGCCGCGTGAGCGGGCGCCGTTGCAAGAACTGTATGCGCAGCTAAGAAAAAAATGCAGCGAGTGATAGAGAAAAAATATCTGGCCTTCATCATATAATTGTATAGACTACAAACATGAATGATTTCAATTTGATTGAGGTTTTAGCTAAGCTCGGCATTCAGTATGTGCCATTTTTATTTGCTCTTTGTTTTCACGAATTCGCTCACGGATATATAGCAAAGAAAAAGGGCGACAATACGGCTGAGGTTATGAGTCGACTCAGTATGAACCCAATGGTTCATGCTGATTTAATAGGCACATTTGTTCTTCCTGTCGCGGGCATTCTGGCCGGCATAGGCGGCATGAACGGGGGTAACGGCTTTATTTTTGGTTGGGCAAAACCTGTTCCTGTTAATACGCGAAATTTAGACAAGCCCAAGAATGACATGTTTTGGATTGCTATAGCAGGGCCGGCATCAAACATTTTACTCGCCATTATTTCAATGTTTGTTTTGCAGATTGTCCGGGCTACAGTTGGTGACATCTCTCTTGCTGAAACTCTAAACGTGTTACTTGGTAATTTTGTCGTTATAAATGTTTTGCTGGCGGTCTTTAATATGATCCCACTTCATCCGCTTGATGGTGGTAAAGTGCTCGCGCGGTTCTTGCCTGATCAGGCCAATCGTTTTTTAGAAGACAATCAGGGTACTATGCAGATCATGCTGATCGTATTTTTTGTGGCCGGAGGATTTCGTGTTCTGCAAGCTCCGATGATGTTCATTATCAATAGCATAGGTATTCTGGCTCACTCCGTTGTGAGCTTGTTCTTGTAGTTGCCGCAAAGCGTTAGGCATGAATTAGGCGAACTTCTGACCAAAAAAAACTCGACCGAGGTCTGAGAAGTTGGTTGAATGGGCGCTTATGGGTGTTGTTGTACATATAGATAGCTTTTCGGGTCCGCTTGGGCTTTTGCTCCATCTTATTCGTCGTGAGGAGATGGATATTTTTGATATTAATATCAATGAGATCACAAAGCAGTATTTAGAATCCATTCGAGCTATGAAAAAACTCGATCTTGAGACGGCTGGTGATTTTATCGCAATGGCTTCTACGCTTTTGCAGATTAAGTCGAAGATGCTGCTGCCCCAGTATAACGAAGAGGGCGAAGTCTTAGAAGAAGAAGATCCACGTAAAGATCTCGTACGTCGGTTGTTGGAGTATCAAAACTATCAAGAGGCGAGTCGTAATCTATACAATCGCTTACTTGTGGGTCGAGACATCTGGACTCGCGGCTCGCGAGAAGAAATTCAAGTGGCTGACGCGGGCATAATTTTAGATGAAGACAATGCTCTTTATTCTTTGATCGCCAGTTACCGCTCGGCGATGAAGAATGTAAAAAAAGCAGTTCACAAAGTGGCGAACAGTTTGCAATCCATTGCTGATCGTATTTGGCAAATGAGAGATCGCCTTGTGGTGGGTCGCACGGCTAAATTGTCTGAACTCATTGATTCGACAACTGATCGAAAAGGTCAGCTTCTTATTACTTTTTTATCTCTACTAGAACTGGCTAAAATTGGTATCGTCGGGCTTTTTCAGGGCGATAACTTCTCTGATATTCACATTGAAACAAAACGTGAAATAGACCGTGATGCTATTTCAAATGTTGAAAACTATGATTCTCAAATTTCGGATGTGCAAGGGCATCAGGATATTTGGCTAAGCGAAGACGATCGCAAAGAAGATGATCGCCAAATGCAGATACCTGTAGCTCAAGCACCTGAAGAAGAAGAGATAATCATGACCGCAGCGACAGATGAAGAAATTGAACTTGAGGAAAAGTTATATGGCCAATAAGAAAAACAAAAAAGCAAAAGATGTAGTGGTTGAAGAGGCAGTTGAGGCTGCAGATGCAGATGCAGATGCTGTTGAGGCTGCGGCCGTTGAAGTGACTGAAGAAGAGCTCAATGATGATTTGGGTGAGAGCGCTGTGAGTTTTGAACTTGAAGGCGAAGGTTTTACCGAAGACTCTGAGCTTGCCGCGTTTGAATCGGCTGAGATTGAAGAAGTTGAATCGCTTTTAGAAAATGAAATTGTATCTATAGTAGAGAGTATGCTTTTTGCGACTGATAAACCTCAGAGCTTGGCTGTTCTGAAATCCGCTTTTCAAGGCACAAAAGTGCGAACGGCACATATTCGTTCGGCTATTGAGACATTGCAAATGGAGTATGCAAATCCAACTCGTGGAGTTTGCTTAGAAGAGGTGGCCGGCGGATATCAAATTCGCACAAAGCCAGATAATCAAAAATATTTGCAACGCACGGTAAAAGGTCGCCCATTTCGGCTTTCAGGCCCGGCACTCGAAGTTTTGGCCATCGTGGCCTATAAGCAGCCATGCACAAAATCTATGGTTGATGAAATTCGTGGTGTTGAATCGGGGCATTTGATGCGTGGGTTGCTTGATCGTGGGCTTATGCACTTTGCCGGCAAAAGCGAACTTCCTGGTCGCCCGATGTTTTATGAAACGACAAGAAAGTTTTTAGAAATATTCAGTCTTCGTAATTTAAATGAGCTGCCAAGTCTGAATGAAATTGATCAATTGATACCAGAGGGTATTGGCGAAGCCCCAGAAGAAAAACAAACACTTTCTGATTTGACCGGAGAACTTTCAACTGAAGTTGTTTCTAAAGTTTACTCTCAAGGTGAAGAAGAATTAATGGATATTTCTTCTGAGCTTCAATCAATTAACACAAGTTCTGATTTCTTTGAGCAAGAGAAGGCTCGCCAAAAAGCAAAGCGCGATTCTGAAAAAGCTCAAGATATACGCGAGCGCATGACGGTTGGTGAAGAGGTAGAGAAAAAAGACCAGCGGTGGCTTGAGCGCTATGAGGCTGAACAGCTTGCCAAATCGCAGCCAGCTCCAGAGTTAGAGCCGGTGGTTGAAGCGAGCGCTGAGATTGAAGCCGCTGCATTTGATAATGAAACCGATGAAGAGATCAAAGTAAGCGAAAGTGATGTCACTGATGATATCATGTTAGAAAGCATGGCAGCGGTTGATGATGAAGCTGAGCCGATAGAAAGCATCTAAAGTTCTTCTTTCTGTATTTATTGTATTTCAATTACTTTGTGTTTTTGTTTTACCAAACCCCGATAGTATTTTATTTAGAAATTTAGCTCCAGTTGTTGTCACCTATGGCAGTTTTTTTGGTTTTAATACGACTTGGCGATTTTTTTCTCCGAATCCGATGATCCGAGTTATGGACTACGAGGTTTTTTCTCGTGATGAAAATGGGGAGCTCAAAGGCCAAAAATTTCAATATCCGCCACCGCTGAGTGAGGGTGGCACTCGTGAGAATTTCAACCGCAAGCTCACAAATGCCATGTACATGATGATGCGCCAAGATTTTTTGCAAAACATAATAGGGCCACGAATTTGTTCATGGCACCCTGGTGCTGAAACCATTTCGGTTTCTATGCGGGGGAGTATTTTGCCAAGCATGGAAAAAGCAAAATTTATGGGTACTGGGCGCGAGGAAATTAGTGAAATATCAACTCAGTATTTAACTGATATTTACTGTCAGAAGGAGCTAGAAGAGTGAGCTTTCTGAAGTCTAAACTATCAGGCTATTGGGTGGATTGGCAGACGTTTTGGTTTGCCCCAATTTCAAATTATAATATTTCTCTCTTTCGCCTAATATTTGGTGTCGCCATTTTGGGTATGTATCTTGTTCGTTTTAGTGAATTTGATTTTTATTTTTCTAACTCGGGGATTCTACCTGTTGATTTAGTTCTTAAAATTACGCCTGAGAGTTTTCATTCTGTTTTGCCATTTTAAATGAAGACCGATGCGGGCATTTACGCCCAAGGTCTACTTCACCTTGTGCTCATCGTCGGGTTCACGCTAGGCCTTTACGGTCGTTCGCTCACGTGGTTGCTCGCTCTAGTGAATCTGGGGTTGATGCAGCGAAATATGTCGGTGGTTTACGGTGCCGATCTATTTACCAATTTTTGGCTATTTTATTTATCTTTTGTTAATCACAACCAATATTTTTCTTTATGGAATGTCATTTGTAAAAATCGAAAAATTATTCAAGAGTCTGATCTTGTATCGACTATGGGTATTCGACTGTTACAAGCTCAGCTGTGCTTATCTTATGCCTATACGGGACTTGAAAAGTTTAAAGGTATTCAGTGGTGGGAGGGGAGTGCCATTTGGCACGTGATTGGTATAGACGCCATTATCACGCGGGATTTTTCATTTTTGCAGAATGTGCCAACTCTTGTGGCCACCCTTTGTATGCTGACCGTGATTTTTGAAGTGTATTTTATTTTCGCGGTTTGGAACAAGCGTTTAAAGTACCCGTGGTTGCTTGTGGGCTTAGTTTTTCATCTCTCCACCGGTTTTTTCATGGAGCTTTGGTTTTTTGGATTTATTATGGTCGCACCGTATATTTTATTTTTACCGGACTTGTCGAAGG
>JAGRAK010000147.1 GCA_020434645.1 Bdellovibrionales bacterium
TTCGTGAAGCTCAACTGTGTCGCGCGAGACCCCATAAATAACGGCATTTTTCTTAG
Source organism: Bdellovibrionales bacterium (assembly GCA_020434645.1). Classification (GTDB taxonomy): domain Bacteria; phylum Bdellovibrionota; class Bdellovibrionia; order Bdellovibrionales; family UBA1609; genus RBG-16-40-8. The sequence continues at coordinate 57 of JAGRAK010000147.1, forward strand.
CAAACTTAGCTTTTAATTTAGAGAACTCATGCCCTTCTATTGTGCAACCCGGAGTCATGTCTTTCGGGTAAAAATAAAGAACAACTTTTTTACCGGCAAGTGACTTTAAAGAGACTTTACTCCCACCAGTAGCTGGAAGATTAAATGCTGGAGCTTTTGTCATAAATAATCCTTTTCTGTGCCTATTATTTTATTTCGATTAGCACCGTATTTTATATAAATCCTCTCGATCTTTTATTTACACGCATTTAACTCTCTCGTACACTGACAAACCTATGAATAAACCAATATCCACTGATTTTACTCGGCTTTTTAATATAAAATACCCCATAATTGGCGCCCCGATGTTTCTCGTTTCAAACGCCGACATGGTGGTGGCCACATCTGAAGCTGGAGCTCTGGGCACTTTTCCGGCGCTCAATTTCAGACCTATTGAAGAATATAAAAAAGCATTAAAAGAGATCAAGTCGCGAACCAAAAAACCCATCGGCGTAAATATCATTGTAAATAAAAGCAATGTTCGTGCCCGGGAGGATATTCGCTATGCCCTCGATGCGGGAGTGGAAGTTTTTATCACTTCTCTTGGCAGCCCCAAAGAAGTGATCGAGCAGGCTCACAAAGTGGGCGCAAAAGTTTTTTGTGATGTCACAAACTTAGAGCATGCTAAAAAAGTTCAAGATCTTGGAGCTGATGGAGTCATCGCCGTCGCCAGCGGCGCCGGCGGACACGCAGGCCCCATCACCCCCCTTGTGCTCGTGCCCTGGCTTGTGAAAGAGCTAAAAATACCGGTGATTCTTGCCGGCGGAATTGCCACTGGCCAAACCATGGCCGCAGCCCTTGCCCTCGGCGCATGCGGAGTCAGTGTCGGCACAAGATTTATTGCCTCTCGCGAAGCGGGCGTTGATAAGGCCTATAAAGATGCTGTGGTCAGCTCGACCCCAGAAGATATCGTGATGACCACTCGTGTATCTGGCACTCCAGCAACTGTTATCAATACAGATTATGTTAAAAAAATGGGCACTGAGCTCCCCTGGATAGTAAAAACCTTAAAAGAAAACCCACTCACTAAGAAATATGTGGTGCCTCTCATACATTTAGCCGGAATGAAAAGCCTCGAATCTGCCGCCACCAAGCCCACCTGGAAGACCGTATGGTCAGCAGGTCAAAGTGTAGGTCTTGTGAATGAAATTTTATCTTGCCAAGAAATTATAGATAAATTGGTTAAAGAGTACCATGAAACCCTTAGTGAGCTTCAGGAGACCATAAAATGAGCCTTGATCTGATGAAATTTGATTTATTAAAACTAAGCGACAAACTCCCCTCAAGTCTTCGACTAAAAGCTCTGACAAAGGCACTTGATATAGCTGTGCCTTTTAATTTTGGCCTCGGCATGCAAATCAAGAAACTCACTCCCAATGAAGTGGTTTTGATCTCTCCTGAGAGAAGAAAGCGCAAAAACCATGTGGGCAGCGCACATGCCTGTTTTTTAGCTCTTTTAAGCGAATACCCAGCGGGGCTTGTCGTCGCGCAGAATTATCCCTTTGATAAGCATAGAATTATCATTTCTGAATTAAAAATTGAGTACTTTAAGCAGGGCCGTGGTACACTCACCAGCATTGCAAAAAGCCCTTCGGCATGGCCTGAATTAGTAAACGGTGAAACGTTTATAAATATGGAAACCGAAATTACGAATAGCAAAGGGGAGCGCGTCTCCCTTTGTCACACTCGTTGGCAAGTAAAAGAATGGACTAAAGTACGCAAAAAAAGAGAGAGCAAATGATAGATACAAAGATAAGAAATATCGCCATTATCGCCCACGTCGATCACGGCAAAACCACCCTCGTTGATTTTCTACTGAAACAAAGTGGTGCTTTTCGCTCAAATCAAGCCGTAGCCGAACGCTATATGGATTCAATGGATCTAGAAAAAGAACGCGGGATCACCATTCAAGCCAAAAACGCGAGCTTTGTTTATAAAGATTATAAAGTAAATATCGTCGACACCCCAGGACACTCAGATTTCGGTGGAGAAGTTGAACGTATTTTAAACATGGTCGACGGAGTGCTTCTACTCGTTGATGCCAGCGAAGGCCCCCTACCACAAACTCGTTTCGTGCTTAAAAAAGCATTAGAACAAAATTTAAAAGTGATTGTTGTTGTGAATAAAATCGATCGTCCCGATCAGCGAATAGATGCTGTCGTTGATGAAGTCTTTAATTTATTTATTGATCTTGATGCCACAGATGAGCAAGCCGACTTCCCGATTATTTACACCATTGCTCGTGAAGGAAAGGCCACTCTTGATCCAAAAGTACCGGGTGAGAACTTACAAATCCTATTTGACTGGATTGTTGAAAAAATCCCGCCACCAAAAGCTGATCCTGAAGGCTCTTTGCAAATCTTGGTGAGCAATCTCTCTCACAGTACATTCGTTGGTCGCCTTGCTATTGGCCGCATCTACTCTGGTAAAGTCAAAGTGGGTGACGAAGTTGGGCTAGCAACAGCCACAGGCAACAAAAAATTTAAAGTCACAGCCTTGTTTTCATTCAGCTTAAGCGAGCAAACACAAGTAAAAGAAATGTCAGCTGGAGACATCGCCGTTATCGCCGGAGCTGAAGACTTCTCTATTGGCGACACGATTACATCCGTTTTAGAGCCAAGACCTCTCCCGCGAATTGAAGTCGAAGAGCCCACTGTCGCCGTCATGTTTATGGTGAACGATGGTCCTTTTGCTGGTCGCGAAGGTAAACTTGTAACAACTCGTAATATTAAAGAGCGTTTAGAAAAAGAACTTCTACACAATGTGGCCATTCGAGTTGAAGACACCGAAAGTACAGATCGCTGGAAAGTGATCGGTCGCGGAGAACTTCAGCTATGCGTTTTAATGGAGCAAATGCGCCGAGAAGGCTATGAATTTATGGTCAGCAAACCTAAAGTTATTTTGCGCCAAGAAAACGGCAAAACTTTAGAGCCAATGGAACATGTCGTAGTGGATGTTGATGAAAACTATGCCGGCGCTGTAACTAAAAAATTAGGTGAGCGAAAAGGTGTGATGGTCGCCATGGATTCTAAAGGTTCAGGTCGCACACGTATTGAATTTAAGATTCCGTCTCGTGGCCTTATCGGCTATCGGTCTGAATTTTTAACTGACACTCGCGGAACAGGCTTACTCAACACCAACTTTGATGGATATGAAGAATACAAAGGTGATTTCACTGGGCGCACAACAGCTTCAATTATTTCAGATCGCGCAGGCAAAGCGACACCTTATGCTCTTGATGGCATGAATCAGCGAGGACGTCTATTTATCAACCCAGGGGTTGAAGTCTATGAAGGCATGGTCGTGGGCGAAGCCAATAAAGGCATCAACTTAAATGTAAATGTCGTGAGAGAGAAGAAGCTAACAAATCATAGAGCTTCGGGTTCTGAAGAAAAAATGGATATCACCGTTGTGAAGCCTTTAACATTAGAGGATTCACTAGAGTGGATCACCGATGAAGAACTCATCGAAGTGACGCCAAAGAATGTTCGCATTCGATGTCGTCACCTAGATCCGCACAAACGCTAATAATAGCACGGTCGACTTTTTATTTCTTAGGGACTTTGCTTTCATCAACGGTGACCTCAATTTCTACCCGGCGGTTCGCCTTGCGGCCTTCTTCAGTTTTATTGTCTGAAATCGGGCTTGCTGGCCCCATGCCGACAACTGAAATCGTACTAGATGGAACACCACCGGCAACAAGCTCACTTTTCACAGCCCTTGCTCGATTTTGTGAAATTGTCTTATTGATTTGAGCCGACCCCGTACTGTCTGTGTACCCCTTAATGGTCAAAACATTCTCTGGATACTTTTTCATAATAGCCGCCATTTTTGAAATATTACTTTTCGCGGCGGGCTTTAAATCTGATTTGCCCGTATCAAATAAAATATCACTTTTTAGTTTTGTGATTAATCCTTGCTCCGTGCGCTTTGTCTCCGCAATTTGCTCAAGTTCTTTTTTTTGTTTATCCATTCGATGCCCAACGGTACCGCCAATACCTGCTCCAACCGCTGCACCCAAAAGTGCGCCCTTCTTTTTATCTTTACTTATTACAGCACCTAAAACGGCTCCTGCAGCAGCGCCGGCACCAGCACCAAGACCCGTGTTTTTACCAGCCGACTCACAGCCACTAGTTGCCAACATTACACCTGCTAAAAAGAGACATATCCCTGCGATTTTTTTGTTTGAGTTCATTCTAAGTGTCATTTTTTTTACCTCTGCTGTTTGTTGATTTTTAAATCATTTTAATTTAATATTTAAAGCCTATAATTCCACTGCGCTAAAAGTGTCAGCTGAAGCCATTCGCGTAGCTCGTGAAAAAGAAGAGGGCAAATCACTTCCAAGTAGTGACCCTTTATTTATATACTCATAAATCTCGCCATAATGTTTAACCTCAAATGAACTCACTCTGCGCATCATATGCCACGGCCTCAACTCAACAGATGATTTCAAACCCATTGCCCCTAAAAGCTCCGCTACACTCACCATCGTTTGCTCATGGTATGTTTTTACTCGCTTACGCTTTTCTGTAACTACAAGGCCGGCTACAAGCTGAGGATTTTGAGTCGCCACACCCGCCGGGCAATGATTCGAATTGCATCGCAAGGCCTGAATACAACCAAGCGAAAGCATAAAAGCTCGTGAAGCATAAACAGCATCAGCACCCAAAGCTAGGCGTTTGATGACACCAAATCCCGTTGTGATCTTGCTTGCCGCAATAACTTTTATATCTTCCCGCAATCCAAAACCCACCAGTGCGTTGTGTACAAAAATTAAACCTTCTACACCGGGTGTTCCCATATGATTTGAAAACTCTAACGGTGCCGCTCCTGTTCCGCCTTCACCACCATCAACAGCTATGTAGTCAGGAGAGATCCCGGTTTTCACCATAGCCTTGCAGATAGCAAGAAATTCGCGACGCTTACCCACACATAGCTTGATCCCGACAGGCTTGCCCCCTGATAAATCTCTTAACTTTTTAACAAAATTCATCATCTCTGTTGGAGTTGAAAATGCAGAGTGCGACGGCGGAGAAAGCACATCTTGACCCATGGGCACACCGCGAATCTCAGAAATTTCTTTTGTTATTTTAGCAGCCGGGAGTATTCCGCCATGTCCCGGCTTCGCGCCTTGAGATAATTTAATCTCAATCATTTTCACATTGGGCAAAACAGCACGCTTAGAAAACTCTTCTTCAGAAAATCGTCCATCTGGAGTACGCGCTGAAAAATACCCTGTGCCTATTTGCCATATAAGATCGCCGCCACCTTCTAAGTGGTAGGGCGATAGCCCACCCTCACCCGTGTTGTGCGCAAATTGACCATCTTGAGCGCCGCCGCTTAATGCTCGTATGGCTCGACTTGAAAGCGCACCAAAACTCATTGCCCCTATATT
>JAGRAK010000148.1 GCA_020434645.1 Bdellovibrionales bacterium
CCCAAGTCTTTTGCAATTCTGTAGCCGGCTGGCGAACTGCCCGTCGCAACCAAAATAGAATCAGCTAAAAATTCAGACCGATCTTTCACCTTTACACAAAACCGTGACCCCGAAGATAAAACTTCAATAGATTCAACTGTATGATTTTTAAAAATTTTCACGTTTAAGCGCTCTGCTTCATTTAGAAAACAATCAATAATTGTCTGCGAAGTGTCTGTGTCTGGAAACATCCGCCCATCTTCTTCAGCCACAAGCTTCACGCCTCTCTTAGCAAACCATTCCACTGTATCTTGAGCTTGAAACCTCTGCATAAGTGAAATGAGTTCTTTTTTTCCACGCGGGTAATTCTCACAAAACTTCATTACGTCAAAACAATTGTGAGTGACATTGCAACGACCACCACCTGAAATTTTAACTTTTTTCAAAAGACTATCAGAGGATTCTAAAATACTGATATCTACTGGGGCCTGTGCTCGGAGTGCACGCTCAGCCGCAGCTAGTGCCGCAAAAAAACCAGCTGCGCCGCCGCCGATTATGACAAGCTTACGAGCTGATGGTTGACCCACTCGCTATAAACCTACACCAAACGACACATCAAAACCAGTACCTGACCACGCATCGTCTGTATTTGAAAAGCTTTTTTGATACTGATAATCGGCACTCAAAAACCAAGTGGAATTTGAGACTAGACGCATATCGAGCCCAAAACGAGCTGAGCCAAGCTCTGCAAACTCAGAGGTGTCCATCATGGCCCCACGCTGAACCTGTAAAGCTCCGCCAATGCCGATCCCCGCCAGCGGGGTGAGCACAATACGAGAGAATGTGTGACTTCGTGGGCTCCATAAAATTTCGGTTTGAATAGGAACTACATGAAGACGGGTGGCTATAGCGTATTCATCTTGTTTTTCAACATCAACATAAGAAATTCGATTAGACCATGAAAGCTTCATTTGTTCACTGATCGCGAGTCGATAACCAAACAAGGGAGCTGAAACCGTAGAAAAATCATACTGAGTGGTTTGTAGAGGCGTCACAATTTGTGGCTGACCCAGGTTGCGATGAAGGTAACCAAATTCAACAGCGTCGAGAGAGCCTCTTCGTACATTTGGGAGCTCCTGCTCTACTATAAGATCTAATGTTGCCTCTGCATTTAAGTTCGGAATGCCGGCCTCAGACCCCGCAATATTTTCTACAGCTATCGAAGTCACAGAAAACACAAGCACTGCAGATGCTAAAATAACCAGATAAATGACATTCAATAAATTTTTAATTTTCAGCATATATTTTCTCCAATTGAACGCCCATTAGTCGTCTTGCCTTAAGTAAGGTGTTAAAATAGACAAATTGGGTGCTAACAAATAACTTTTCAGCATCATAACGCGTGCGTTGCACACCCACCAAATCTTGACTTGAAATCAGGCCTTGTTGATAGTCTCGCCCAGCTAAAGTCAGTGCGGCACTGGCATTTTCACTCGCCTGCCTAGCCATCTCAAGTCGATCAATTGTGGACTCAAGATCCGCCACTGCTGAATGCAGCCCCGCCGAGATATTGAGTTTTTTTAATTCAACCTCGCGGGTCGCAATCATCTTTTGCTGTTCAAAACCACGGCGCTTAGCAAGAGATGAAAGCCCCGAAAACAATGGAACTTTTAAATTGAGAGCCACTTGCGTGTACTCAGAAGTATCTTCAAACCAGTCAGGGCGATTCGGCGAACGATACCCAACTTGCCCAGACAATTTAAGTTCAGGCATATCTGAAGACAACGCCACTGACTTTTCATATTTCACTTTTTCTAAATTCACATTCAAAATTTGAATTTCAGGATTGGCTCGCATCGCCTTTTCTACAGCCTCATCGAGCTTAATTTTTTCATACTGAATTTTAAGTAAATCTTTTGGCAATTCAATATTCGGGATGTCCTCGAGGGCGAGAAGTTTTCTTAAATCTCCCTTTGCGGCAATTAAATCTGTTTCAATTTTTTTAACCTCCGCTTGAGCCATAGCGAGATTCACTTGCGCCTGCAGACGGTCTGTTTTTCGTGCTCGCCCAATTTTTTCATATCGTCCGATTGTCGCTGCATGCTGACTCAAAGTTTTAACATTTTGTTCAGCCGCCGCAAGCAATCGGGCTTGCTCTGCCACTTGATAATACGCTTGCGTCACTGACGCGATCAACTCTTGCGTTTCATTCACAAGAGATAATCGCTTCACATCTTCGACCTGATGACTAAGAGCAAGAGCGCTCAAAACCCCGCCTGAATAAATGGGCTGAGTTGCTTCTAGATACACTGAATACTCTTCACTTGTGTTCGACACTATACTTGTCGCAACACTTGAACTTGATAAATTGGCCGGATTATCTTTTGTCGTCACGCTGCTATTTAAATTAATTGAAGGCAAAAGAGCCCCACGAGCCTGCGATGTATCACTCACACTGACTTGAAGTTCAGCTTCACTTTTTTTAAGAGTTGGTGATCGCTTGAGCGCAATACGTATCAAGTCTTGAAGGCTCAGTTTAGGCGCGGTCGCGTCGGCGCTGGCATAAGTAATTGTATTACAAAAAAAGATGAAGAAAACTACGCTGAATAATTGCCGATTTTTTATCATTATTTATTTTTGTCTTTCATTTATTTTTTTAAATAAAAATGTAGTGTTACCCGAAATTGTGCTCAAGTTGCCTTCAATAGTCTCTTCACCTGTAGGCCACCGCCTATACACCGCCTGTATTCCACCATAGACATTGCCATTTGTGGCCGTATTAAATAAAGCCAGCTCACCCGTAGACTCATTGTAATTGGATTGCCAATAACTGAGTGGCGGAAGTGGGTTTGGCACTTCACCACCCTGATCTCTTACGGGCACTTTAGACAAATAAGCCCGAATCATGGGTTTGGTATTTTCTTCGCCAGATCCGATGCCACCACCGGCACCACTTCGAGGAGCTGAGTACACGGATAAGTCGAGTTGCATTCGAATTTTAGTGCCATTACCGGCAAAGGACAGCATATCGCCTTCGTAATGACCAGCGAGTGGATCTAAGCGCGCTTTCTCTTTGGCGTTATCGGCACGTCTTTCATCGTCTATACGAGCCGCAATGTCTTGCTCAGGCCCACAAGCATTTATGAAAAGGACTGCCCCCGACATAACTGCAAGCGTTACTCCACCCAATATAAAACGACCAAATTTTTTCATAAATCCCCCATAAGGCACATTTTTTGAGAAAAAATGATCATAACGGAAGTCATGGGGCACAATAAAGATGTTTTTTACCTTGATTGCGATTATCTTATGAAACTCGCTATATTTAAACTCTAAGCCTTTGGGTTGGAGCACATCATCATGAAAGGACACTCAATATGAAAAATATCATCATTTTGTTATTCGCTAGTATGCTCACGGCTTGTGCCCATCACCATCATGCTCCTCATAAAGAGGGTGCACCTAAAGTGGTCAAAGGCACGTTTGGCGATGTGGACTATTACACAAGATCGAACACTTACTTTATGGGTCAGCCCACTCCAGCTGCGCTTGATGCCGCGAAAGCAGACGGAGTGACCACAGTCATTAATTTACGAACACCTGAAGAAATAAATTCTCTAAAATATAAACCTTCAGAAGAAGCTAAAAAGCGTGGGCTGAATTATTACAACTACCCCGTTAATAGCAAAGAACCACTCGATATTGCCACATTAGATAAAATTGAAAAAACTTTTGTACTCCATCATAAAAAAGGCGAAAAAGTCATAGTTCACTGCACAAGCGGCCAACGCGCAGCCACATGGTTTGCCTATCATTTAAGAAATGCACATGGAGAAAATCTTCAAAAAGCACTCTCTGAAGCTCGTGATGTGGGTCTCACGAATGAAAAATTAATTGAAGGCATTAAAAGTTTAGAGCCCACAAAATAAATTATGAAATTTGAAAAATACGATATTGCAGATGAAATCAAAGCCAATTTAATCGAGAATGGTTATTTTCGCACGACTGATATTCAGTTTAAAACGATTCCGGCTATTTTAAACAAAGAAGATGTTTTAGCTATTGCCCAAACAGGCACTGGCAAAACAGCCGCATTTGCAATTCCGATCATCGCTCGCATTCATGAAGCCAATTTAAAGCGAGACCGTCCGGGCGTTCATTGCCTTGTGATGGTGCCCACCCGTGAGCTCGCGCAGCAAATCGGCAAAGTTTTTTCTAAATTATCGGCCAATACGGCCGCCACCAATTACTCAGTTTATGGCGGCGTTGAAATGGATCAACAAATTGCACAAGTAGCCGGAGGAGTTGATATTCTGATCGCCACACCAGGCCGCATGTTTGATTTGATTCGCAATGGTCATCTGGATGTCAGCTCAGTGAAAACACTTGTATTAGATGAAGCCGATCGAATGATGGATCTTGGTTTTATTGATGAAATAATAAAAATAAAAAAAATGCTCAGGCATAGACATCAAACTCTGTTTTTTTCGGCCACCATAAATAAAGAAATTAAAAAAACAGCCTATGACCTCATTCATTCTACGGCTTTACGCATTCAAGTCTCTCCTGAAGAATTTGTTTCTAAAAATGTCACCCATTATATAATTCGGGTTGGAATGGACGATAAGCGCCACTTGCTTGTTAACTTTTTAAAACTTCACCCTGAATCAAAATTAATTGTTTTTGTGCGAACTCAAGTCAGAGCTGATCGCGTGATCGCCCACCTTGCTAAAAACGGCACAACTGCAGTTGGTTTGCACGGTGGTCTTTTGCAAAATGAGCGCGATAAAAACCTTGAAAGATTTCGCAATGAAAAAAATATTGTGCTTGTCGCCACTGAACTTTCAGCACGGGGTATTGACTTACCCGGTATCACTCACGTCATTAATTATGACCTCCCTGATGATCCTGAAAACTACGTACACCGCATAGGTCGAACAGGGCGTGGCTTTGCTAAAGGTGACGCCATTTCGTTTGTGAGCCCAGAAGAAAATGAAAAATTAGCCCTTGTTGAAGCTTTCATTGAAACAAAAATCACCGAGATCGAAGTCGACATGAATAAGCCCGTGGCTTCTGAAAAAGAAATCGAAGAGATGGATATCGCCGAGATGCTCGCTTTTGAAGAGAGTCAGTTTGAACCATCTAAGAAGAAAAAGAAGAAACATTAATTTTTGTTCACGCTTTTCATTTTGCGAAGACTCGCGCAATCATAGAGCGCGTCTCGTAAACACAATTGGTAATACCGGTTGGTGACCTTTTTAAAAATATCAATTTGTGACGGAGAGACCCTGGCCGAAGCTAATGAGGCCAACCTGCGTATAGCCAATTTTCTTTTGGCTTTGTCTCTTGGCAAATAGTCATTCAAGTTAAATGGTCTTGCACTAGCTGTAATGGCGCTGCTTCTACCGTAACTGGCAAATCCACTGCCACTACCCGTTCGCATGTAAGCATTTGGCGAATATCCTCCGCCACTTATTGTGCCTTTAAG
>JAGRAK010000149.1 GCA_020434645.1 Bdellovibrionales bacterium
GAAGTGCCGCGATGCGCGCTTCAAGCGATGACACTTGCCCCTCGCTGCCGGCATCGATGTCGCGAGCTTCGTTAAATGTATTCTCTGCGATTTGAGAGTCCTCACGCATTTTTAAATAATTAGTTGCGGCCAACCACAAATCTTTCTCTTGGAGTTCAGTTTTGATTTTACGATAACGCTCAGCCCGCTGAGCTTGCCGTTCAAGACTGTCGATTTGCCGTTTTTGTTCACCGATAATATCTTGAAGGCGAACTAAGTTTTGATCAGTTGAATCGAGCTTGCGCTGAGATTCGCGCTTTCTAACTTTAAATTTAGTGATGCCCGCAGCTTCTTCAATTAATACGCGACGATCCTCAGGCTTAGAGGTGATAATTTTACCAATTGCACCTTGCTCAATAATAGAGAAGCCTTTTGAACCAGCGCCTGTATCCATAAATATTTCTTGAATATCGCGAAGACGTGCTGGCTCTTTGTTTACAAAGTATTCAGACTCACCTGAACGATTGAGACGACGAGTCACCATCACTTCAGAAAAACGAGCATATGCCGCAGGAAAAGGTCCGCCATCATTTTCTAAAGTTAAGCTGACTTCAGCCATGCCCATTGGAGCATAGCCTTCGGCTCCAGCAAAAATGACGTCTTCCATAGAAGATCCGCGCAAATGCTTGGCAGACATCTCGCCCATAACCCAAACAAGAGCGTCGACAATATTTGATTTACCACAACCATTCGGCCCAACGACTCCAGTTATACCTTCATCAAATTGAATAACGGTTCGATCTTTAAACGACTTAAAGCCAAATATTTCTAATTTTTTTATTCTCAATGTGCGACCCCTCTATGTTGTATAGCCGCTCGAGCTGCCGCTAGTCTTGCTATTGGCAATCGGTACGGAGAACAACTCACATAATTTAAACCCACTTCATTAAAAAACTCGATACTCTTCGGATCGCCACCATGCTCTCCGCAAATGCCAAGCTTAATATCAGGCTTTGTTTTCTTTCCAAATTCAACCGCTTTTTTGACCAATTGTCCAACACCACTTCGATCTATTGTTTGGAATGGATCCGCAGACAAAATACCATCAGACACATAGGTGCTTAAAAAACGAGCAGAATCATCTCGGGATAAGCCTAAAGTTGTTTGAGTAAGATCATTTGTCCCAAAACTAAAGAAGTCTGCATGCTCAGCAATTTGATCGGCAGTAAGGGCGGCACGAGGAAGCTCAATCATTGTGCCTATCAAATAATCAAATTTTTGATTCATCTCTGCTTGAACTCGCTCCACCTCAACTTCGACTAAGCGACGAAGGCGCTTTAGCTCTTCTTTCATTCCGACAAGTGGAATCATAATTTCAGGCTGCGGCTTTTTACCTTTTTTGATGAGATTAATCGTCGCTTCAGCTACCGCTCGCGCCTGCATTTGATAGATCTCTGGATATGAGATCGCCAAACGACAGCCCCGATGACCAAGCATGGGGTTTAATTCATGCAAGTTTCTTATTTTCGCTTTTACTTTCGCTTCATCTGCGTGAGTGCGCTTTGAAAATTCACGAATTTCATTTTCACTTTGCGGCAAAAACTCATGAAGTGGCGGATCTAAAAACCGAATCGTAACCGGCAAGCCATCCATTTCACCGAGGAGCATCTCAAAGTCACCTCTCTGCATAGGGAGTAGAGCCTCTAGAGCACGTAAACGCTCATCGCGCTCATCTGCCAGAATCATTTGTCTCACGACATCAATCCTATCAGCATTAAAGAACATGTGCTCTGTTCGACATAAACCAATCCCCTCCGCACCGAACTTACATGAAGTCTTAGCATCAAGTGGAGTATCGGCATTAGCTCGAACGCCGAGTGTTCTAAACTTGTCAGAAAGCTTCATTATGTAACTAAAGTTTTCGTCTATGCTCGGCTCTACAGTTTTCACTTCACCCATAAAGACTTCACCGGTCGAACCGTCAAGAGTGATCCAGTCGCCCTCTTTTAAAACATAATCATTCACTCGCATAGTCTTAGCTTTGTAATCGACATAAATTTCGCCCGAACCGGCCACACAGCATTTGCCCATACCACGGGCTACAACGGCTGCATGTGATGTCATACCCCCACGTGTAGTGAGAATACCCTGAGCCTTCACCATACCGCTTATATCTTCGGGCGAAGTTTCAACGCGCACCAAAATGACTTTTTTGCCACGCTCAGTCCACTCCACGGTCTCTTCACTAGTGAAAACAATTTGCCCAACAGCTGCACCCGGTGATGCCGGCAAACCTCTAGTTAACTTCGTTCGCGGAGCATGAGGGTCAAGAGTAGGATGAAGAAGTTGATCAAGACTCATAGGGTCGATTCGTAAAATAGCCTCTTCTTCACTTATTAATTTCTCTTCAATCATATCTCGAGCCACTTTAAGCGCCGCCTTTGCTGTGCGCTTACCATTTCGAGTTTGCAGCATGTACAACACACCCTTTTCGATGGTGAATTCGATGTCCTGCATGTCGCGAAAATAACTTTCTAACTTTTGATAAATCTCAATCAGTTGACCATAGGCCTGTGGCATAACTTTTTCGAGTTCTTGGATTTCACTAGGAGTACGTATGCCGGCGACAACGTCTTCGCCTTGAGCGTTCACCATAAATTCACCGTAGAACTTCTTCTCCCCCGTTGAAGGGTTACGGGTAAATGCAACACCCGTAGCCGAGTCGTCACCCATATTACCAAAAACCATGGCTTGAACATTGACAGCAGTACCCCAATCGTTTGGATACCCATGGAGCTCACGATACGTTACGGCACGCGCCGTATTCCAACTTTTAAATACAGCTGATATAGCTCCGATAAGTTGCTCTTTAGGATCCATCGGAAACTGCCGACCCGTGCTCTCTTGAATTTGGTTTTTGTATTTACCCACCACAAACTTTAAGTCATCAACTGTTAGCTCTGTATCATTTTTAATGTTTTTATCATGCTTTAAGTCTTCTAAAATAATATCAAGAAGTGAGCTATTCATACCCATGACAACATTTGAGTACATTTGAAGAAATCGACGATAGGCATCCCAAGCAAAACGCGGATTACCTGAGCCTGTTGCCAAAGCCTCAACTGTCTGGTCATTTAAACCTAAATTTAAAATCGTATCCATCATGCCCGGCATTGAAGCGCGAGAACCTGATCTCACACTGACTAATAGGGGTTCGGTTTGAGATGCAAACTTTTTACCAATGATTTTTTCTAAGCGCGCCATTGATTCTTCAGTTGCCGAGATGACTTCTTGAGGAAGTTTTTCGCCATTGTCATAAAAAGCCTGGCAACATTCTGTTGATATTGTAAATCCCGGGGGAACCGGCAGGCCAAGGGAGGTCATTTCAGCTAAATTTGCACCTTTTCCACCTAAAATATTTTTCATACCTGCATTGCCGTCAGTTTCGCCTGCAGCAAAGAAGTAACTGATCTTCTGCGGGAGCTTGTAGCTCGTTTTTTGTGAAGCCTGATTTTCATTTGCCATAATCATGTCTCCCTCCAGTTAGTTCACTTTAAAAAGTTTTAAATTTCTCATTTAGGTATTGTGCGAGTTGAGTCATGTCGACACGATCTTGCGCCATAGTGTCGCGATGTCTAACTGTTACTTTTTGATCATTTTGCGTTTCAAAATCGACTGTTAAACAAAAAGGTGTGCCAACCTCATCTTGTCTACGGTATCGCTTACCAATAGAAGCTGCTTCATCATAATCAGCTCTAAAGTCTTGCGCGAGATCATCACGAATTTTACTGGCCACACTTTGAAGCTCGGGCTTTTTTGAAAGCGGCAAGCAGGCCACTTGAATAGGCGCAAGGCTAGGTTTAAAGCGCATAACAATTCGTGAATCATTATCACCTTCAGCCCCAACACTCTCTTCATTGTATGCGTTACACAAAATAGCGAGCACGAGACGATCACAGCCCACAGCTGTTTCAATCACGTAAGGTACAAATTTTTCTTTTGCCGCTTCATCAAAATATTCAATTTTCTTACCTGAAAATTTGGCGTGTTGAGAGAGATCAAAATCTCCGCGATTGTGAATACCCTCAAGCTCCTGCCAACCAAACGGAAACTCATACTGCACATCAAAAGCAGCACGGGCATAGTGAGCGAGCTCTCCAGGGCCGTGCTCTTTAAATCTGAGTTTTTCTTTGCTAAAGCCAAGAGCCGCATAATGCTGAAGACGAGATTCTTTCCATTTTTCAAACCAGTCCATGTCGGTGCCAGGTTTTACAAAGTACTGCATCTCCATCTGTTCAAATTCACGAGTTCTAAAAATGAAATTACCTGGAGTGATTTCATTACGAAAACTTTTGCCAATCTGGGCGATACCGAACGGAATTTTTTTTCGTGTACTCGTTTGCACATTTTCAAAGTTAACAAATATGCCTTGCGCTGTTTCAGGCCGAAGATAAACAACATTGGATGCATCTTCTACCGGCCCCATGTGAGTCTTAAACATAAGATTAAAGTTACGAGGCTCAGTCACATCTTTTGATTCACAATTCGGGCAAATAGTTTTGCCATCTTTTTGTGGAGCCGTGTCTTGTCGAAATCTTGTCTTACATGATTTGCAATCACAAAGTGGATCTGAAAAACCATCAACATGCCCGGACGCCTTCCACACCATCGGGTGCATTAAAATGGCTGCGTCCAAGCCGACGATATCCGCTCGTCTTGTCATGGCCTTCCACCACGACATCTTCACATTGAATTTAAAATCTGCACCGAGCGGTCCGTAATCCCAACAAGAATTTAAACCACCATAAATTTCAGAACTTTGAAAAATAAACCCGCGACGCTTACACAGCGACACGAGAGTTTGAAGATCGGCGAGCGGCTTTGGTTTTGCATCTAAGCTTGAAGATGACGTGGGAGCTTGAGTTTCAGACATGAGTTTCCTTATATGAAAGTGACTACAATATTAAGAGCTATCACTCGCCGAAAGTCGAGTCAATTTTAGGGTTTAGACCACTTCATTATTGTGTTTTTATTGCCTATTTATTGGGATGAATTGGATGATTCTATGGCTCTGAAGTGTAGGCGCACATGGCCGCGTGTTGGCTGCGTGTTGTTGGTGCGTGCTGGCCGCGTGAGTCGCGTGTTGGTTGCGTGTTGGTTGCGTGTTGGTTGCGTGTTGGTTGCGTTTTGCCGAGATTAGCCGCAGGCTTGAACCTGAAACAACTTCCACATGACTCTTTGCATTAAGCACTGTTAGGCCCTAAAGCTCAGGGCTATGCCACGACTTGGCGACACCAGGAGTTCAATAGTCCTCCTGTCACATTTACGGCCATGACCACTTATTTCTTCTGGATAGCTTCACATCATACTCATAAGACATAATCATTCGCGCATCCAGGCGGCCATACCCCATGCCTTCCAGTTGATTGATTCGCATATAATCCTTCATGTTTAA
>JAGRAK010000014.1 GCA_020434645.1 Bdellovibrionales bacterium
TGATTGATTTTGCCATCACGAGTGAGAATGTGCAGCTCTTTTAAAAGCTCAATAGATTGCCCATCGCGCATTTCTTCTAGTGGCTTTGTCATGGTTTTAAAAGACTCTTAAAAAATTCTTTAATGCGAGAGGCATTTTTGCCCAAATCACTTTTGCCAAGCCTTGATTTTGATCGCATGTGAACGGTGCTTGAGTTTTCGTCTTCGCCTGGGCGCACTTCAATTACAATATCATCTTTAAATCTCATAAGACGAGTTGTCGCCGTGGCTTCAACCGTTTGGGTGGCGGCATCGCTTGAGATAATCTCCCAATCCGACTGGGCATGTGCCACCTTGTCGACGCGCTTGAACGCATCGGCTTGATTAAGCGGGAGCGGAAGCGGGCGAAGATCTACATAATAGGCCTTTTGCTTGGCGAAAAAAGCTCCGGGGTAATTGTAGTCACGCCCTGGATTTTGTTTTGCAATGATTTTGTACTGCGGCGGTTGTGGATATGTAGTCGTAATGTCATTGATTCTCGGAATATCAAACATATTGTTTCCTATAAGTTTGCAAGCTAGATTTGTCACAATATATGCATGAGTTTGGCCGGGAGGGCAACATGTGGAAGCCAATAGGGTTGCTATTTATATCTAATATTTTCATGACCTATGCATGGTATGGGCATCTTAAAGACTTTAAAGATAAGGCCATCTGGCTTGTGATCTTGCTGAGCTGGGGGGTTGCATTTTTCGAGTATTGTTTTCAAGTTCCTGCCAATCGAATTGGGAGTAGCACAATGAGCCTGGCTCAACTGAAAATATCTCAAGAAATTATCACTATGCTGGTGTTTGCAGGATTTTCAGTCTTGTACATGAAAATTCCCCTAACTAAAAACTATCTCTATGCTAGTGCTTGCCTTATAGGAGCTGCATATTTTATGTTCAAAGACCTACCACAAACTTAAGGATGTGCTTATGAAGTCAAATATTATTAAACTGATTATTCTTTTTTCTGTTTCAATTTGCTTTGCAATTTCGGCATTAGCTGAAAAAAGTAAAGAGACCACTTCATCAGAAAAAACTAAATTTGGCGCAGCCGTTGCGGCTGAAGGCGTTGTTGGCCTAGATGAAATCTTGGCTCACCCCAAAGAAAACATCTCTAAAAAAATAGTGGCAGTGGCAAAAGTGAGCAAAGTCTGTAAGGCAAAAGGCTGCTGGATGGAAGTTTCTGGAGATAAAGAAAAAGCTCGCGTCACATTCAAAAATTATGGTTTTTTTGTCCCTCAGAATATTCTGGATAAAAAAATTCGTATTCAAGGCGAGCTGACAGAGAAAACTATGTCTGTAAAAGAACAAAAACATTATTTAGCAGACGAGGGTCGCTCTAAAGAAGATATTGCGGCAGTTAAAGAGCCAAAGTTTGTTTATGAATTTGTTGCTGATGGCGTTGAGATTGTGAATTAATGAACTTTACGCAATATTTTAATCCTCCCGAGCAAATCTATTTAAATTCGGGCTCACTGAATAAGTGCCCGAAATCAGTTGTCGAGGCCGTGCATCGATACGTTGACGCCGCTGAGGTGAACCCGACTAAATCACTATTTGAAAATTGGCAAAACCTTTGGAGTCTGCAAAAAATTGTCGCGGAGTATTTTAAAGCAAACCCTAAAGATCTATTTTTAAGACCCAATGTGACCTACGCCATGAACGATTTTATAATGGGCGCAGAGCTACCGGCAAAGGGCTCTATAGTTATTTCGGATCTCGAGTACGGAGCCGTAGTCAATATTTGCCGACTGCGTGCAGAGCGTGATGGACGTAAGCTTGTTTCAATAAAATTAAAGGCGGAAGCGGATGCCTATACGACGACAGGTGAGGTTGTCGACAATGTTATGAAGCAGATCCCTCAAGATGCGAGTCTTGTTATGCTTTCACATGTGATGACCGGTACGGGTTTAAAATTACCTATAGATGAAATTGGCAAAGAGCTACGTAAGCGAGGTATTTTATTTGCGGTTGACGGCGCTCATGGTCCTGGGGCTATGCCCATCGAATTTGATCAACTGCAAAATGTGGATTTCTATGGGGGCAATCTGCATAAATGGTTTCTCGGACCTAAGGGTTCGGCATTTGGATGGGCTCACCCATCGGTTCAAGGTAAAATAAAACCTATTATGGGCACTTGGACAATGTTTCCGCCAGTGCTCGAATTTTTTAATGTATTCGGCGATGGTGACCATTTTGCTTTACAAATGTTGATGTCACATACAAATAATTTTTCGTCATTTTACGCGTTAGCCGAGACAATTCAGTTCTGGAAGGAATTAGGCCCTGAAAATATCTATAAGCGCATTTATGAGCTTCAGAGTCATACACATAAAACAATGACTGAGCTCTTTGATTGGCCGTTAATATCGCCTTCGAATATCGAACTTCGTGGGCCACTATTAACTTATAAGCTGCCCCAGGTGTTGCAAGAAAAAGGCTATGCCATTGTTCTTGAGATGCTTGAACAACATAATGTTCAACTGAATGTGCCAATGGTGCACGGTGAGGTTGTGCTGAGGCTCTCGCCTCACATTTACAACACTGAAGAAGAAATCACGCGCGGACTTACGCTATTTAAAAAATATTGTGAGAGCTTGAGTTAAAAGTCTATAGGAGTGGGCGGTAATAGTGTAATGGCCCCGCTACCAGATTATTTCTTTGCCTGCTCTTTCGCGAGCGATGCTTTTTTATCTAAGTAATAATTAAAATCGCCTTCGTAAATATTCAGATGATTTTTATCAAGTTCAAAAACGCGAGTGGTGATTTCGCGCAAGAAATATCGGTCATGGGAGACAATCATCACCGTGCCCGGAAAGCGCTTAATAGATTCAAGCAACACTTCTCGCGACTTAATATCAAGGTGGTTTGTTGGTTCATCTAGAACTAATAAGTTAATGGGTTGAGCGAGAATCGTGGCGAGCACAACTCGCGATTTTTCTCCGCCCGATAAAATTGAAATTCGCTTTTCAACTTCATCGCCGCTAAAACGAAGTGCGCCAAGTAAATTTCGCACATAAGAAATTGAAGAGTTCGGGATGCGATCATGAACTTCATCTACAACTGTCTTATCGGGGTCAAGAACATCCAGAGAGTTTTGGCTGAAATAACCCATTGAGATTGATGGGCCAACGGTGAGTTCACCATCTGTTTGTTTAGTTTGGCCTGCAATAATTTTTAATAGAGTCGATTTGCCGGCGCCATTGACTCCGACAACAGCGACACGATCAAGTCGTTTCACAAGAGCTGTTGCGCCAGAAAAAACGAGTTTTTCTTTACCATTTTCTAGCGGCCATATTTTTTTAAGATTATTAAATTTGACCACTTCATCGCCGCCACGAGGAGGTTCAGGCCAAGTGAAGCTCATCGCCGCTTCTTCTGTCGGAATTTCTATGCGCTCGATTTTATCAATTTTTTTAACACGCGATTGAACTTGTGCCGCATGAGAGGCGCGAGCAGCAAATCGCGCAATAAATTCTTCTTCTTTGGCGAGCATATCTTGTTGGCGTTTTTGAGAGGCGATCAGTTGTTCTAGTCGGATTGCGCGCTCTTTTTCGTAGTAATCGTAATTGCCAGTGTATGTTGTGATCGTTTTATTTGCGACCTCAGTGATTTTCGAAACAATGCGATTCATAAATTCGCGATCATGGCTTGTCATGAGCAATGCGCCCTTAAATGTCGAAAGCCAAGACTCGAGCCAAACAATAGACTCCATATCAAGATGGTTTGTCGGCTCATCCATGAGTAAGAGCTCAGGGTCGACAACCAGTACTTTTGAAAGAGCGATACGCATCTTCCAGCCACCACTAAAAGATTCGGTGGGGCGATTGTAATCTTCAGGACCGATACCCAGCCCAGTTAAAATTTCTTGGGCACGTGATTCTAAAGTGTAGCCGCCAAGACGTTCAAACTCGGCTTGGGTTTCGCCATATTGTTCAAGAAGTTTAGTCATGGCTTCTTCAGAAATCTCGTTTACGGCAGAGTCTTCAAGGCGCTTTTCGTAGTCTTTTAATTTCGCGCTGAGGGTGTTGATGTTGGGGTCAGCGCTGACCACTTCTTCAAGGGCAGTGCGGCCACGCATGTCTTCAATGTTTTGCGAAAAGTAACTGAGGCGAAGTTTATTTGGTATGGTGAGATAACCGTCGTCGACACCCTCTTCACCTGTAATTATGCGAAATAGCGTGGTTTTTCCGGCTCCATTGGGGCCGACTAGACCAATTTTTTCTCCGGGATTGATTTGAAAGTTCGCTCCGCTGTAGAGAATTTTAGAACCGTAATGTTTTGAGACATTTGATAATCCGATCATGGGTTCTTGTAATACACGACGCCGTTCTTTACTAGAAAATTTAAGCCTGATAGCCTGTTTATGTGATCTACCATATTACCGAAAAAGCGCAGTGGCTGCTGGCCAAAGTTGAAGGAAAGCTTGAGCACGAAAGTCTCGAGTCGGAGGGTTTTATCCATTGCTGTACGGAGGCGCTTTTCCCGCAAGTTGTGGATTTTCATTTCAAGGGCTGGCCATCGATATATGTTTTAGAAATTGATGAAGAGAAAATAACTTCTGAGTTGAAGTGGGAGAAGGTCGGCGGGCATAGTTTTCCGCATATATACGGGCCGATCGATGTGGACTCTGTTGTTCGAGGAACTGAAATTTTTCCAAATGATGAGGGGATTTTCGAGTTCCCGTTTTCGCAGTTATTGCATTAAAACTGGTTCACATAATTGTGGGTCAGTTTGAGATTAAAATGGCATTGAAAAATTTTGATACAGCATGAAGATCGAGCTGAGAGCTAAAATAACCAATATAAACATAGTTCTATGCACGTAGTCTTACCCCTTAGAGACCTTATCGGGCGGGTCTGGACTAGACTTTAGTCACACCTGAAAAAGATGCGTAGTGTCTTAAAAAGGTTACCAGGTACCTTTTTAATCTGATATAAAACCCCCACGTTAGAAGCGTAGACTATCGCTGGGGCTTGCAAAAGCTCGAGAGGAAAGTCCGGACTCCAAAGAGCAACACAGGGGGTAACGCCCCTCCGCCTTGAATGTACTGATCGCTACGGCGTGAAAGTGCTGATAGGTGAGGAACAGTGGAACAGAGAGAATGTCCGGGGCAAGGATCTGATTGGCGGGAACGGGAGCCTTTCAGGGAGTCGCCGGAGTGAAAACAGCCAAACTCTGTGTGGAGCAAGATCAAATAGGGAAGCGCCAAGTGCGGCTCGCACGTGCTTCCGGGTAGATTGCTTGAGAGTGTGAGTAATTGCACTCCTAGAGGAATGATAGTTCACGACAGAATCCGGCTTATCGCGCTTCTAACTTGTGGGGCTGACTTGTTCACTCAGGTCAGCCCCTCTTTTTTCTGAGAGAGTCTCAAATTTTTGCGGATGGGCAGGGTGGTTAAGGGCTTGTCTAATGCAGACGACTCCTGCCATATTAACAAAATAAATCATCAAGGTTAGGACAAAATAATATGGGCGCATCAGTTTCGTATAAATTAAAAAATTCTATTCAGGGTGCATTGGCTGGTGGTGGGGACCCCGCTACGTCTCCGCTATATGTATTCGGACCATTTTTATCTCTAATTGTAGCAGCAGGAGTAGCGAACGTTACGTTTGGTGCCTCTATCTGGATGGCTGTGTTTACAGTTGTGACGGTGTCAGCCACATACAGATACGTCATGAAGTGGGTAACAGATGGTAGTGGCGGCAGCGGGTTGAGCGAAGAAGAATTCGGAAGTTGGGCAGTTAAAGTCAACGCGGCAGTAACAGTTATCGAATATACGCTTACGTTTTTAGTGAGTATGGCGGCACTGGTTACTTTTATCGCAGATCGCGTGCCAGCCCTGAATTCAAATATTGGTTTTATTAGCACAAGAACATTACTGGCCATTGTGCTGTCAATAGTTGTGGCATTTGCTGTGAATCGTGGCCCGAAAGTATCGAGTCAGTTCTTTGGTCCTGCGACGGCACTCATACTCGGCTTTTTGTGGCTTATGGTTTTTGCAGTAATTGCCCAGCGGGGGTTACATTTACCAAGCTTTAACCTTAAGGCTTTCGACAGTGAGCATTTGCATTTTACACTCGGTGGGTTCGCTAGAATTTTAGCTCTTATGACGGGTATTGAGATTTTTGCAAACTTAGTTGCGGCTTATGAAGGGAGTGCGGCACAGAGAAGTCAGCGCGCATTTGGCAGCATGATTATCGTAATGGGCACAACAGTTGTTACTATGCTGGTTGTCGGTCCCGCTATTTTTGATTTATCAAATCCTCTTGATACTTCTAAATCAGTATTCACTCAAACAATGGATGCGCTATTGCCGCCGTGGCTGTCTTATGTCGGTACATTAATTGGTATTGCTGTATTGTTATCAGCGGCAGCAGCCGCAACGCAGGGGATTCAAAACTTAGCCTTAGGTTTACGAGCCAGACATTATATTCCCGCAAAGTGGGGCAAAAGAAATCAATATGATGTACCCGGTGTGCCGGCCTGGGGGCAGGTGGGTGTCATCATCGTTGCGTTTATGCTTTTTGGAACGCATGAAGAAACCTATCTTGCGCTATACGCCGCCGGTGTTTTTATTTTACTTTCAATGACGGGCTGGTCGGCTTGTAAGCGTTTTTCAAGATATTTCATGAAACAAAAATCAGTTGAAAATTTTGTAGGCATTCTGGTTACAGTTTTCTCTGCCACGTGTGCATCTTTTGCTACATTTATTATATTTGAAGAGCGTTTTAAAGAGGGCGCTTGGAGTTATTTTTTGATGGTTCCTGCTCTTTATTTTTTCTTTGATTATTATCGTAAGCGTCTGGGGCCGCCGCCAGAATCGGTTGACGTGAGATTGTCTATCACGATGAGTGCGTCTCAACTCAATCTCTCACAATCTCAAAATAAAACGAATTATCGAATTGATAAGATTCTAGTGCCACTTAGTGGCAGTATAAACCCTGAAGTTGCTTTTCACTCAGCACTCAAAATTGCAAATAAAGTCGGTGCCGAAATTTGCCCAGTTAGTATTGAATCCGTAGATAATAAAAAAGGCGTGGATGTTGCTAAATATTTAGCTTCGTTAAAAGATCAGTGGTCGAGTGATGAATTTATAATAAATCCAATTACGCGTAAGGGTGATCGGGCGACAGAGTTAGTAGATCTGTGTGTTAATGGTGGATTTGATCTTATTTGTATTTCTTCTTCGAATATGAAATCTGCTGATAAATTAATTCGCAATCCATTCGTGTACCAGATTGTCTATGCGACAACACCGCCACTTCTGTTTTATCGCCCGACAGATCGCTGGAGCTCGCGATCTACAGAGTTTAAGAATATATTAGTTCCGCTTGATGGGTCAGCCGTTGCAGAGCAAGTTTTGCCATATGTTACAGCTTGGGCAAGTCAGTATAATTCTGAAATCACTCTGTTGAGTATTCCGGAGCAGCAGGGCGATGTCGAACATACAAAGAAGCTAAATGAGTATTTAAATAAAATTAAATCTGAATATTTTGAAGGTGTTAATGTGACCTGCGTTGTTGACGGTTCAGGGCCGGCGCGAACAATTTTGCACTACTCACAAGAGGGTACATTTGATTTGATTGCCATGGTTTCGCACGGGCGCGGCGGGTTAGATCGTCAAGGTTATGTTCGTCTTGGCAGTGTGACAGAGACCATAATGAGTGAGAGTGATGTGCCGTTGCTGTTTATTTCTGCTGTGAAGGGGTAAGCTGGCAAACTTATGCCAATAAAAACCAAACGTATTCATTTGCGTCCATTTAAAATGTCAGATTACGAAGTCTGGCGCGTGGCCAGCACAGGATATTCAAATAAAAAGTCGAAATATGATCGCAATCCGCTTTCTAAGGCTCAAAGCTCACGCTCAGCATATGCAAAAAGAGTATCTCGATATAAAAAAATGGCGCGTGAAGATCGTGTGCACGTGTACGGAGTGTTTGACCGAAAATCGTGTGAGTTAATTGGTGTACTCGACATATTCATCGTCTGCCGAGATATTTTGCAACAAGCCAATATCGGATACAGAATTTTTAACAAACACTGGCGAAAAGGGTTTGGCTCTGAAGCGCTCAGCGCTGGAATAAAATTGGCTTTTCAGGTTTTGCGTGTAAATCGTGTAGATGCATTAATAAACTTGGATAATCGTGCTTCTATTGCACTGGCTAAGAGTGTAGGAATGCGCTCTGAGGGCATCCGAAGAAAATCATTTTATCAAAATGAAATCTGGCAAGATGAGAGAGTTTTTTCTGCACAAAGAGAAGACTGGGGGTTTAAAAAGTTACGAATTTGATTTTAAAAATATTGATTTTAAAACAATAGGCGGCGAGGTCGTCACCACTGTCAATATCATTTTTGTATTAAAGTAAATTTGCGCCATGCGACCACAGCGCTGGATCTACGCTGCGTTATTAAAAATCTAGCAATCAAATAATTTTTAAATAAAACATGGCAACAGCTACATTACTGCAACACTCTTGTTATCGTAATTTTTTGCGCGCATACACCACGAGTTCTTTACCAAGTCGCGGGTCAATTGAAGTCTTCCAGCGTGTCCAATATAGAAATTCAAAATTTTTCTTTAAACGTTGGCGGAGCTCCCATTCGCTTGACCCAAATGGCGGGCCACCAGCACGATCAAAAGTAAAAAATATACCAATAAAGTGACCGTATTCTGTTAATACAGAATTCCAAGCAGAGATAAGCTCACTTCGTCTATCGGGGGCGATGGCGCAAAAAAAAGTATGCTCAAAAACCATATCAAAAGAGGCTGGGTTTTTGCGGGCAAAATCAAAAGCATCAGCGCAAACATATTTTAAATTTTCGCGCTCGGGGTTCATGGTGCGGGCTTTTTCAATCGCAGCGGCACTAATATCAACTGCGGTCACAATATGACCTTGAGAGGCAAAATAGGCCGCATCATGACCGGTGCCACAGCCAAAAATACAAACTTTTGATCGTGGAATTTTAATTTGCGGGATCACTTCGGTAATGGGTTTTGCTACACAGCCAAGTTCCCAGCCGGGCTTGTTTCCACTTTCATGCCAAGAGTGGTAACTTTCTGACCAAAATTCTGGAGTGTTTATATCGGGTCGGGTGCCAGGTGTGAGAGGGCTCCCGTCTCGGCCTAGTGATTTGTCACGTTCGTTCAGACTTACAATTTTATATTCACGACCAGAAACAGTTATTGAGTCATCGTCAAAGGCCTCGACTAAATCAAAAAGTTGCATCTGAGCCGCTCGCGACAATACAAATGGTAGGCCGTTCACAGTCCGCCCATGAAAGCGATCCCACTCGTCTGAAACTAAAGTGTTTAGAGAAAACTGAGTTTGGTATCCGTAGGGGAGTGTGAGCGTCCAAGTTGAATCGGAGATATTGTGGGTCTGTTTCGCAGTCGTATTGTGATTGGAATCAGTAACGTTTTGTGATCCGACGCCCGCCTCTACCCGCAGTGCCACAAGAGGCTCATCAAAAGCTTCGACAAATATATCTAGGTTTTCAGATTTGGTGATAAAGGCGCGATTCTCAACGCGTAAATTTTCAAATAAATTTCGACCATAGTACTCGTCAGTGACGCGAATGCCGCCGGATAAAAAATACCCTTCTTCGTCAATTTGTATAAATCGATTCATTTGCTATGTGCCCGTTTGTTAGAGGAGGATTTCGTATCAATGTCTATCGACTGATTTATTTTTCTACAGTACCAGTCGAGCGAACAGTCAGGCCCTCTTTAAATGTGACGGTGTTGTTCTGAACAAAAAGTTCATCTAGATTCCATACATCATATTCACTGTCGCCTTGAGCTGATCGATTTAATATAGCATGACCATAAACACCGACGCGTGCGCCAGACTGACCTTCAGGTGAAGCATCTTCAAAAGAATATGAAAACGTGGCTTTGATCTGATCGTCTTTGATGGTTTCTGTCCAAAATTTCTCAAAGCGAAGATCCTTAGCGCCCTGCACATTTTCTGCAATGTAGTCCGTAATGACTCGGCGGAGATCTTCCTGAATGCCAATATGGGTGTCTTCGGGTAAAAGCGACGGTGCGTTGATCGAAGACCATGACCACCACATTAAAAATACGATGAAAACTAAACTGAGATATCTCATATTACTTAACCTCTGCAGATTATTGAGCTAGGTTTAGATGTTACCGGAATATCAGAGAAAATAGAGGCTTTAGGCGGAGCGTCAAATAGTATGAGCATAATTAACTCGTTAGTTGATACAAAAAATGCAAATTTTACCGAAAATACGCGGGCAATGATGTCTTTGGTGGAGGAGTTGCGCTCCAATATTTCAAAAGCAGAGGCCGGCGGTGGCGAATCAGCTAAAGCCAAACATGTGGCTCGCGGCAAACTTATTGCGCGTGATCGTATCCAAAAATTGATAGATCCCGGGACTCATTTTTTAGAATTTTCAAAATTAGCAGCTCATGAACTTTATGGTGGAGATGCCCCATGTGCTGGTGTGATAACCGGAATCGGCGTTATTCATGGGCATGAGTGCATGATTGTCGCCAATGATGCCACGGTTAAGGGCGGTACGTACTTTCCGATGACAGTTAAAAAGCATTTGCGTGCGCAAGAGATAGCTCAAGAAAATAATTTGCCATGCATATATCTTGTCGATAGCGGCGGAGCCTTTTTGCCCATGCAAGACGAGGTCTTTCCGGATCGTGATCATTTCGGCCGTATATTTTATAATCAGGCGCGAATGTCGGCAGAGGGTATTTCGCAAATTTCTGCGGTGATGGGTTCGTGTACGGCTGGTGGAGCGTATGTTCCGGCGATGAGTGATGAAAATATTATTGTGAGCGGCAATGGCACAATATTTTTGGGTGGCCCGCCACTAGTAAAAGCCGCAACGGGTGAAGTGGTCACCGCTGAAGAGCTAGGCGGGGCGCAGGTGCATTGTGAAAAAAGCGGAGTGACCGATCACTTTGCCGAAAACGATGACGAGGCATTAAAAAAAGTTCGCGAGATTATTTCATTTTTGAATTTAAAAAAATCAACGCCGCTTGAGGTGAAGCCCATACGCGAGCCGCTTTATAGCGCTGAAGAAATTTATGGTGTGATTCCGAGCGATGTTCGAAAGCCCTATGATGTTCGTGAAATAATTGCGCGAATTGTAGACGGCAGTGAGTTTCATGAGTTTAAAGAAAAATTTGCTCCCACTATTGTTTGCGGGTTTGCTCACATTTGGGGTTACCCTGTGGGCATAGTGGCAAACAACGGCGTCATTTTTAGCGACACGGCAGCGAAGACTGCACATTTTGTAGAGCTTTGTGATCAACGGGGAATTCCGCTAATATTTCTACAAAATATAACAGGCTTTATGGTGGGCAAACAGTACGAGAATAACGGAATCGCTCGTCACGGGGCAAAAATGGTGATGGCTGTTTCAAATGCACGCGTGCCTAAATTTACTGTGGTGATTGGTGGCTCATACGGTGCCGGCAATTATGGTATGTGCGGACGCGCCTATCAACCACGGCAATTATGGATGTGGCCGAATGCCAGAATTTCAGTCATGGGTGGCGAGCAAGCGGCCAATGTTCTTTTAACTGTTAAACAGGATCAGCTTGAACTTAATAATAAAACGATGTCACAAAAAGAGCAGGAGGAGTTTAAAGCTCCTATTTTAGAGAAGTATGCACGAGAGAGTTCAGCGTACTATTCAACGGCTAGATTGTGGGATGACGGTATTATTGAGCCAACTGAAACGCGCAAAGTTCTCGCACTAGGTATTAGTGCAAGTTTTAATAAGCCGTGGCCTGATAAAACTAAGGGTGTTTACAGAATGTAAGGAGAGCGACTTGTCAGATATTATTGTTAAAAAAGAAAAATTTTATTACACGGTGAAATTGAATCGCCCTGAAAAGCACAATGCATTCACTCCAGAAACTATATCAGAGCTCACAGAGTTTTTTAAAATGGCTGATAAAGATAAGTTTGCAGGCGCTATTGTATTGTCTGGAGAAGGAAAAAGCTTTTGCGCAGGTGGTGACTTAGAGTGGATGAAGTCGGCGGTAGATCATACTCTCAAAGAAAACATGGCCGATTCTAAAAAATTATTTGAAATGTATGAGGCGGCGGCAAACTGTACATTGCCTGTCATTGGCTACTTACACGGCAGCGTGTTCGGCGGTGGAGTTGGATTAGCTGCCATATGTGATATAGCAGTGGCCGAATTTGATACTCGGTTTTGTTTTAGCGAAGTGAAATTAGGATTAGTGCCAGCTGTTATCAGCTCATTTGTACTTAAAAAAATGAATATGAATAAGGCTAAAGAGCTTATGTTAACTGGAGAAGTTTTTGAAGCCCCTGAAGCTATGGCAGCAGGGCTCATAGAGTTTTCGGGTCGTGAATTAGAGGCTAAAGCTTATGTAGAGTCGGTACTAAACAACATCGGTAAAAATGGGCGCGAAGCCACCCGTGAAGTGAAAAGACTAATATCTCAGTTAAGATTTTCAGATGAAAAATCGACTAAAGAAGAATCAATTAAAGTGATCTCTGAACGCCGTGTAAGTGCCGAGGGTCAAGAGGGTATAAAAAGTTTTTTAGAAAAAAGAAAACCGGCTTGGGCTTGGAGTATGCCAGACAATGAGTAGAAAAATCTCAAAGATTGCAATTGCAAATCGCGGTGAAGTGGCTGTGCGTATTATACGTGCATGCCAAGAGCTGAATATAGAAACTGTGCTTCTTCACTCAGAGGCTGATGTAGAAACATTAGCTTACCGTTTGGCTGATGAGCATGTGCTAATCGGCCCTGCGGCTACATCAGAGAGTTATTTGAATATCAAAAATAATATTGATGGTGCGCTCAGTGTTGGAGCTGATGCCGTTCACCCGGGTTTCGGATTTTTATCTGAAAACGCCGATTTTGCAGAGGCCTGCGAAGAGGCACGTCTTATCTTTATTGGCCCGACAGCTGAGTGCATTCGCATTTTTGGTGATAAAATTAGAGCCAAAGAGCTTGTGCAAAAAGCTGGAGGCCCGACAATCCCGGGCTATCAAGGTGAAGATCAAAGCGAAGAGACTCTTCTTAAGAAAATAGCAGAAATTGGTTTACCAGTTATGGTGAAGGCCACGGGTGGTGGCGGCGGACGCGGCTTAAGAGTGATTCGCAACTTAAAAGAGGCAAAAGAAATAATTCAGTCTGCTCGACGTGAAGCTAAAAGCGCTTTCGGATCTGAAAAAATGTTTATAGAAAAATACTTAGAGCGAGCAAAACATATTGAGTTTCAAATCTTTGGCGATGCTCGCGGTAAAATTTTTACGCTCAATGAGCGAGAATGCACAATTCAGCGCCGTCACCAAAAAATCATCGAAGAGGCGCCGGCGGCTCATCTTGATGCTGCCACACGAAATCGTATGTCGAAGGTGGCAATAGAAATTGCTCAAACGGCAAAGTATCGTGGGGCGGGTACGGTTGAGTTTCTATATCAAGATGGTGAGTTCTACTTTATGGAGATGAATACTCGTTTGCAGGTGGAGCATCCTGTAACTGAAATGATTTTAGGTGTTGATTTAGTCAAGGCCCAAATTATGACAGCACAAGAGCATGGCTTGCTTTGGTCGCAAGACGAGTTAACTCCGCGTGGGCATTCTATTGAGTGTCGTATATATGCTGAAGATCCTTACCGCGCGGGTATGCCGAGTACTGGTAAAATATATGAGATTGATTTTCCGCACGGGCCGGGTCGAAGATTTGAATGTGGTCTTGAGGCTGGTGACGTCGTGACTTCACATTATGATTCTATGATCGCAAAGATTGTTGTCATGGATGAGTCTCGCTCTCGTGCCATACAGAAAATGATAGAAACATTAAAAGAGACGGTCATCTTCGGAGTTAAAACAAATATTCCGTACCTGATTGAAATTTTAAAGCACCGTGAATGTGTTGATGGTAAAATGACCACTCAGTTTATTGATAAGTATTTTCCGAATGGACTTAAGCCGTCTGAATTAGATGAAGATATTTTAAGTATTGCCGAACTGATCAGAGCTAACCCGAACGGGATAGCCCTTGCGGGGGCTGCGAATTTGTCCGGCATGAGTACGTCAACACCACACCATCAAAGCCCTTGGCTAATAGGCGGGCGTTAATGAAATCCGTGAAATATTTGGTTAATGAAAAATTATATAGCGTGAAGTCCGCTTTGATTGGTCACGAACTATGGATTCACATTAATGGTGAAACTCACGCGATTGATTTGCGCCCTAAGGCAAGTGGTGTAAGTGCAGCCAGCGGTGTCAGTTCGGGAGTCATTTTGGCGCCAATGCCGGGTAAAATTTTAAAAGTGAATGTCTCATTAGATGATTCTGTTGAAGCCCAAAAAATTATTATAGTTATGGAAGCTATGAAAATGGAATACAGCTTGTCAGCCCCTTTTTCTGGTAAAATTAAACAGTTGAATTGTCGTGAAGGTCAGCAGGTGGAGCTCAACCAGAAACTAGCAGAGATCGAGCCCAGCGAGGAGATTCATGAAAGAAAAAGTTAGAATAATCGAAGTTGGACCAAGAGACGGTCTACAGAACGAAAAAAAGGCACTAGATCAATCTGTGCGCATTGAATTGATTAAAAAGTTGGTTGATGCCGGCATTAAACGCATTGAGATTGGAGCCTTTGTCTCCCCACAGTGGGTACCACAAATGGCGGGGAGTTTAGATTTAACAAAGCAAATACTTCGTATGCAGTCTCAAGGACAAATTGCCAAGGATATTAAATTTTCGTGTTTAGTCCCGAATGTTCGCGGCATGGAAGACGCGTTGAAATCTGGAATACAAGAGGTGGCCATATTTGGTGCGTGCAGTGAGACATTCTCGAAAAAAAATATAAACTGCTCCATTGCCGAAAGTTTTATTCGCTTTCGTCAAGTTCTTGAAATGGCACATTATCATAAAATTAAAGTTCGAGGTTATTTGTCTACGGCCTTTGGCTGCCCTTATGAGGGTCGCATTGATGAATCACGCGTAATTCGTTTAGTTAAAACAATGTTTAAGTACGGAGTTTATGAGGTGAGCATCGGTGACACCGTTGGCGTCGCAACACCTAAACAAGTAGAGTCATTACTTAAAAAAGTGAAGCGCGTGGCTCCGCTTAATAAAATTGCTATGCATTTTCATGATACTCGCGGCACGTCGCTTGCTAATGTTTATGCGAGCTACAACCTTGGTGTTCGGGCCTTCGACACGAGTGTTGGCGGCTTGGGCGGATGTCCTTACGCCAAAGGGGCTTCGGGTAATTTGGCTACTGAAGATCTTGTTTATATGTTGAAGGGAATGGGTATTCCACTTCATGCTGATCTTGAAAAGTTAATTGGTATAAAAAAATGGCTCGAAGATAAGTTCGAACGAGAGTTGCCTTCTCGGGTTGGAAAAGCCGGCATTCCGAAGGGTTTCGAGTAAACAGCCCGTTTTGTGTCTGATTTAAGTCAGTATTGTTAGCCTAAAACTATGTAATAAAGTAAATTGGGTGAGTAACAAAGTAAGCACACAACTAATTTCTTCTGTTTGCCCTCTGAAATACAATATAATTCAATTTTTCATAAAGGGGGGATTCCCACATGAATTTTTTTATAGGCCTAATTGCGTTTTTAATATGCTTAAATAATTTATTTGCACTACCCGTTGTTCACACAGAGCAGGGATTGGTTGAGGGAATTCAGCATGCCGAGATCTTAGAGTTTCGAGGAATTCCATATGGAGAAGCTGGCCGATGGGAAGAGACTCGAGAGCCATCAAAACATCGGGGTATATTGAGGGCATATAAGCATGGGGCGATAAGTATGCAGGCCGGATTTTCAATAAAGGGCGGCCTCACGGGTGGTAAGGTCAAGGGCGCTGAAAACTCTCAATTTATAAATATCGCAGTATCAAAAAACAGAACCACAAAAAAAATGCCAGTTCTACTTTGGATTCATGGCGGAGCCCATGTCATGGGTGATGGATCGCAAAGTGGATTTTATAATATTTCAAGACTGGCGCGCGAAGGTAAAATGATCGTGGCCAGTATTAATTATCGTCTGGGGTCGCTTGGTTATTTTGCACACCCCGATTT
>JAGRAK010000150.1 GCA_020434645.1 Bdellovibrionales bacterium
TCAGCCCATACAATTTGTTAATAGTGGTTGGACGGAGGAGGCTATTAGCCAAAACAAAACTGAGGTTCAGACCATATTTTCTCAGTGTGGGGTCAAAATTGAGTGGGATGAAATAATAAAACACCAAAGCCAAAGTGTTGAAGTGTATTTTGATCTCGAGGGATACTCAGAGGTAGATGAAGAGCATGATGCCAATGGTAGTCTTATTTACGGCAGAATGTATCCCGCTCAAGACAGTGTTAGGGTTTTCTTTTTCGAGCGGTTTGACGCGGAGTATGGGGGGCTATTGTCAACGGCAGTCCCTTTAATGCGAGTGGTGAAAGCAGATCAAGAGCCGGTTCTTAATACTGTATGGATGTCTTATAGCGTTGATAGTTTTCGTACGACTCCGGTTCAAGAGGGCGGCGTTCACGATGGTTACAATGTTCTTGCCCATGAGCTGGGGCACATTCTTTTAAATGATCAACATACTGAAGACAATTGGATTTATAATCTCATGAATGAACAGCCATCAAAAATAAATGGGCGGCTGACGAGTGCTCAGTGTGAGAGAATTAAAAACTCACCTTTGGTTCATCCTTTGTCTAACCCAAATAAAAGCAAGACTTGTGCAAATATCACGTCAAGATTAAGTCGTAATATTTTCTTTGAAGATCAGCACTTAAATGAATCGCCCGAAAATTGCGAGCGTGTGGGTGAGATTATAAGTGAGCTAGAGCTTGTTCAAGAAAGTGTAAGTGATTTGCAGCCGGTTTTTGGAGTGGATTTCTATTTCACAAGAATGCCGAGCGATATTCAATTTATGGATCGACATGTTTTTGAAAGTAGTTTGAACATAAGCTACGACCCACAAGGTCGTATACCACTCACTATCGAACAACAAAAAGTGTTGTGGTCACATGAGTTGGGTCACGCCATTTTGAATGCTCAACTTAAGGTGGACTGGTCTTGGTATGCTGAGCGCCTTGGGCTGTTAGAAAAATGGGGCGATGCCGTTGCCGAATCGACAGAGCTTGAAGGGCAGCTCGCTTTAGCATTAGAGTTAGAAGAGCAGGTGAAGATAAGACTTCGAATCCAAGAATTAAATGAGATCATTCAACAGCAAATGAAAATCCTAAATCAACTGGAAAACAAAATGGAGTTTGAAACTATTTTGGCGCCATATCATGAGCTATTTGCTGATGCGATTGCGATTATTTATGCAGATGACCCAAAAATTATTAAATCTTCACTTGCTAACCCACAAGATTCGGATGGGGCTCAACTGCCAGATCGTGAACGAAGAGCATTGAGTGATCGTGACTACAGTTATTTAAGGGATGTATCCGCTTGGGATCGTACAGAGGTTCACACCATGCTCACGCCGAGTTTGGCTGCATGGTGGCAAAAGATCACTGACCCCAACCCGTTTGCTCACTTAACTAAACAAGAGCATATCCACAATTTATACCGCAGTATTTTGTTTGAAATTAAATCGCGTACAAGTGATCCCGATTTGTGGGAGTTGTCGCCTCAGCAGGTAAATGAGCGCTTAATAAAGCGATTGTAAGTACTTCTTTCATAGGCGTATGCTTATCAAAAGCGAGGATGAAATGATTCTGATAACTGGTGCTGCCGGGTTTATTGGCAGTGCGCTTGCGCATAAATTAGCATGCTTTCAAAAGCCTTTTTTGATGTTGGATAAGCTGAGTTACGCAGGTCACTATGAGAATATAAGTTCAGTTGTTGAGTCTCAATCGGCAAAATTCATACAAGGTGATATTCAAGATTATGATTTATGTTTAAAGGTACTTAAAGAATATTCAGTGTCTACGGTTATGAATCTGGCGGCTGAAACTCATGTTGATAATTCAATTCAAGGGCCAAAGCCATTTATAGAAACTAATATTTCAGGTACATACGCTCTACTTGAGGCGACACGTGCTTATTGGTCAGAATTGCCGCCTCGTGAGAAATCAGCATTTCGATTTTTACATATATCCACTGATGAAGTTTTTGGCGAACTGGGTAGAGAAGGTTATTTTACTGAAGCCACTTCGTACTCACCGCGTTCGCCATATTCAGCCTCTAAGGCCGCATCTGATCATCTTGTGAGGGCTTGGCATCACACCTATGGTTTGCCAACGATTGTGACTAATTGTTCTAATAATTATGGGCCAAGGCAGTTCCCTGAAAAGCTGATACCTCGAATGATTGATTGCGCCTTACGGGGTGAGAAATTACCTGTCTATGGTAAAGGTGAAAATATTCGTGACTGGATTCATGTTGAAGACCATGTTGAGGGATTGCTGCTCGCTTATAAAAATGGTGAGGTGGGCGAAACATATTGTTTTGGCGGGCGTTCTGAACGTAAGAATTTAGACGTCGTCACGAGTATTTGTAAGGCACTAGATGTTTTACGACCACGATCGCAGGGTCATTACGCAGATCTGATTTCATTTGTTACAGATCGTGCAGGGCACGACTTTCGCTATGCCATAGATGATAAAAAGGCAGAGACTGAGCTCGGGTTTAGACGGCAATATAAGTCTTTTGAAGAGGGGCTTATGCAAACTGTAAAGTGGTATTTAGAAAACACACAATGGATAGAGAAAGTAAAATCAAAAAAATGATTATGAACTGTCACGCAAAAATTATAGCGGCATATAGGGAGAAAAAATGAAGGGGATACTTCTGGCAGGCGGAAGTGGATCAAGGCTTTATCCGTCAACAAAGTCCATTAGTAAGCAGCTCCTGCCGGTCTATGATAAGCCCACTATCTATTA
Source organism: Bdellovibrionales bacterium (assembly GCA_020434645.1). GTDB lineage: Bacteria > Bdellovibrionota > Bdellovibrionia > Bdellovibrionales > UBA1609 > RBG-16-40-8. Next base: position 2,766 of record JAGRAK010000150.1, read on the forward strand.
CCCGCTTTCAACTTTGATGCTGGCTGGAGTTCGTGAAGTTCTGATTATTAGCACCCCTCGAGATTTGCCTTTGATTGAAAATCTATTAGGTAGCGGTTCTGAACTTGGCCTGAAACTTGAATACGCGGTGCAAGAGTCTCCGCGTGGTATAGCCGAAGCTTTTATTATTGGTGAAAAATTTATTGATGGGTCACCATGCGCTTTAATTTTAGGTGATAATTTGTTTTACGGAAATCAATTTCCGATATTGCTCGATCAGGCGACTCAAAATAAAAAAGGGGCTACGGTGTTTGCATATCATGTGTTAAACCCACAGGCTTACGGCGTTGTGAGTTTTGATGAAAATAAACGGGCACTTGATATTGAAGAAAAACCGAAAGATCCAAAGTCAAATTGGGCAGTCACAGGTCTTTATTTTTATGATTCGACTGTTTGCTCAAAAGCAAAATCACTAAAGCCATCAAAACGAAATGAACTTGAAATTACAGACCTAAACCGGCTTTACTTGCAAGCTGGTGAGCTTAACGTTTTATCTATGGGGCGCGGTATTGCCTGGTTGGATACTGGCACCCATGAAACGCTGCTTGAGAGTTCGCATTTTGTTAAGATTATTGAGACCCGACAAGGCATTAAGATTGCCTGCCTTGAAGAGATTGCTTATTTAAAGGGCTTTATTAATAAAGATCAATTTTTAAGTTTGGCCAGTAGTATGCCTGAATCCACATACGGCACTTATGTTAGAAATCTTGCGTCAGGTAAGACGCAGTTTTAGGTGGAGTAAAATGTATAATTTAGATGCAAATAACATATTTGAGCAAATGGCTGAAGAGCATCGTGCCATCAGCGCTATGGTAGATGTTTTTGACAAGTTTATATATCAGATTCAAAGAGGCAAATCGAAAATTGATGTTCATGATTTACAAGACGTCATGTACTTTTTTAAATTCTTTGTTGATCAGTATCACCATGCTAAAGAAGAGCAGATTTTATTTCCTGCAGCTGACAAGCAAAGCGTTGTGACAAAGCAAGGCGGGCCAAGATGTGGATTCTTTTTTGGGATGTATCTCGAACAAGGTCATTTGTCAGAAGTGCTACTTGATGTAAAAGCGTGCTCAGTGGCGATTCCAAAATATACACCCAATCCAGCAATAAAGTCTCTTTTACACGAAAATAATCCGCTGAGTATTCCGCTCAGCGAGCATGAAGTGGGTTATTACTCGATGCAGTTAATGGGTATTGAGCTCAAAAAGTTTCAAGATGACCCCTCATATAATTTAGATTTTTTTGCGAAGGTGGCCTCTCGATATTCAGAAATGCTGAAAAAGCATATTCGTAAAGAAGATGAGTGCTTATTTGTAACATTGCGTAAGACTTTTCCGGCAGAATTAAGTAAGAGTCTGCTTCAAGATTTTCAAAACTTTAATAGTCAGCACTTCAATGAGCGCAGCGCTTGTCTAGAAAAGCTAGATCAGTTGCGCATCAAGTCTTAAAAAGGTTACCAGGTAACTTAAGAATCTTAGTTGTATCGAGCACGCTGTACTTCGGGCGTGCTGCGGCTTGGGCAAATTCACTGGACGGGATCGGGATCAGTTTTGTCGTTATGTTCTTAGACTTAAATATTTCTTTGGCAAATTCATACCAGCTGCAACTGCTGCCATTTGAATAGTGGTAAACGCCTGGCGGCACATGTTTTCGTTTTGAAACCATTTGTAGAATGACCTTTGCTAGGTCAGGGGCGTAAGTGGGCGAGCCAATTTGATCATTTATTATTTTAAGCTCTGACTTTGTTTTAGAGAGTTCAATTATTTTATTAGCAAAATTTTGTCCGTAATCAGAGTAGAGCCAAGAAGTTCTGATCACAATAGTATTGGGGTTCGACTTTTGCGCCCACTGTTCGCCGAGTAATTTGCTCTTGCCATATACACTAAGGGGCTCACACTCGTCTTCTTCGGTATAGGGAGTTTTTTTATTTCCTGAAAAAACATAGTCAGTTGAAATATAGAAGTAATTGTCACAAACGGCAGCCAACTCTTTTGATGCTTCGGCATTGATCTTCATTGCGAGTTCAGGTTCACTTTCGGCCTTGTCGACTTGCGTGTAGGCAGCAAGATTAACTATGCAGTCTATTTTTGAAGGGATATTGCCGTTGTGGTCTGGTTTTTTGCTGTTTATCAACTCGCTAAAATATTCTTTAATATTTTCTGGCTGAGATAAGTCGACATCATGACGTGTTAAAAAAATCCAGTTAGGGCTTAAGGTCTTTAAACACAGGCCAAGTTGGCCGTTCGAGCCCAGCACATAAACGCCGCTCACGATTGAACCAGATCTTTTAGGTGGGGGTGAATTTTATCTTTCTCAGACAGAGTGATTTCGTTATTAGTTAGTCCCCAGTCAATGGCCAGATCGGGATCATTGTAAATCACTCCGCCCTCAGATTTTGGGTCATAATAATTATCACATTTATAGGTAATAATTGCGGATTCTGATAACACGCAATAGCCATGAGCAAAGCCTCTCGGTATCAAGAGCTGTAAAAAATTATTTTCAGATAATTCCACGGCAAAATGCTCACCAAATGTTTTTGAGTCAGGTCGAATATCTAGAGCGACATCTAAAATTTTGCCAGAAATGACTCGAATGAGTTTTGTTTGT
>JAGRAK010000151.1 GCA_020434645.1 Bdellovibrionales bacterium
TGAATCGAGAGCCCATGGCCGATTTGAAAGCCCCGCCGGAATCGCTGGCATTTGTATACTCTTAACTTTAATTACGCATTCGGCGCAAAGAGCTTTCCATTTTGAGATTAATTCTGTTTGAATAGCATCTTGATCTAAATCGTATCCTTTATTTTCAACTACAACCCGATAAGGTATTTGAATATTCCAGTCTTTTTTAATTCCGCTCGATCTGACCGCCTCAGCAATAACCTTGCTTGAATAAATGCGCTGCTCACCAATTTTTGGCGCGTCCCCAAGTTTAACCAGTGCCAATTTCTTTTCAATCTCTGGCGTTAAGCTGGCTGTGTCGACAACATCGACCAGAGTCATTTTTTTATTATCAAATACACGACTATAAGCGCGCACTTTAAATGTCTGCAGCGGCACCTTAAGTTCAGAAGCCTGAACCATATGATGTGTTATAAATAAAGCGAGTACCAAGTTTAGCAAATTCTTACCTCAATCCGTTTACCGCTTGTAACATTTGATCTGCTGCCTGTACGGCTTTCGAGTTTGTCTCGTAAGCACGTTGAGCCGTAATCATATTCACCATTTCATCTACGATATTCACATTGCTAGTTTCGAGTTGTCCTTGCGCAATCATCCCCAAACCATTTTGCCCTGGCACACCCTGCTGAGGTAACCCACTTGAATTCGAGGGCAAGAATAAATTCGCACCGATGTTCTTCAGACCCGCTGGATTTACAAATGAAACCAGCTGAACTTGACCAATGCTTTGCGGGACTGTGTTGTCTTGGTAAATAACTTGAACATTGCCACTTGGTCCGACCTCAACCCCAGAAGCCGTAGAAGGTATAGTTATTTCGGGCTGCAAAATGTTTCCGTTTTTGTCTTGCAGTCGCCCATCTGGACCTTTTTTAAATGCACCATCTCGTGTATAGGCAATTTGTCCATTCGGCGTCTGAACCGGAAAAAATCCAGCTCCTGATATTTCTAAATCAAATGGGGCATTGGTTATACGTGTTGAGCCTTGTGTAAAATCTTTTTGAACAGCGCCCGCTTTTACACCTAAGCCAACTTGAACTCCAGTTGGAGAAATAGAATTTGCCCCTGTTGCCGAACCTGGTTCTTTAATATTGTCATAAAGTAAATCTTCAAATTCTGCGCGTGCCTTTTTAAACCCAGTAGTCGATACGTTCGCAAGGTTGTTGGCAATGACGTCCATATTTGTTTGCTGTGCCTTCATGCCCGTCGCAGCTGTATTTAAAGATTTAAGCATCGCCTACTCCCTCGCTAAACTTTCGGTACCTGGTTAACTAATTTGTCATCTATTTGGTCATAAGCCTTGACGGCACTCTGTGTGGCTTCAAAAACTCGCGAAGCTTGAATCATATCTGTCATTTCATCGACAACGTTCACATTGGACATTTCAATAAAACCCTGATGAAGCTTAAAATCATTAGCGGCTCGCGGAGTGGCTTCGTAATTGGCTTTTAAACCAAAAAGTGAACTCCCTTGTTTTTGCAAAACATCTTTATTATCTACTTCAAGTACAGAAAGCCGACCAATTTGCTCATCCCCATCATAGATTTCGCCAGAGTAACCAACCGTTACATTTTTGCCTGAAAGTTGTATTAGTCTTTGTGCCGGGTCATTAGCCCCCTCTTTTAAAATCGGAAAGCCCTCGCTATTTACAAGGCGACCATCTCCATCCATCTTAAAAGTCCCACTACGTGTGAGCCGAACACCAGCTGGAGTCAGAACTTCAAAAAATCCTTTACCCTCAATTGCAACATCCAGTGGCCCGCCCGTATTTTTTAGAGCTCCTTGCGAATGATCAGAGTATGTTCCGCGAGCATCAACGTAAGCACGATCGCCACCTTGCATGTCGTAAAAGCTTTCGACTGATGCTGTAATACGAGGAACAGTCATGACCTGTGGCGGCTTTTCATTTGCCGTAACATACTCATGAAATGCCTGCTTATCTTTTTTGAAGCCCGTAGTATTTGCATTTGCTAGATTGTTTGAAATTGTTTCTAGACGTTGGTTTTGTGCCATGGCGCCACTCAGTGCTGAGTAAATTCCTTTTGCGCTCATGTCATCCCCCTTTAATAAATACAGCTAGACTCTCAACTGTAAACAGAGCAAGTGGCATGCCATACAAGCCCTTTGGCGAACTCGATAGACGTCCATAATAAAATAATCATTAAAGTTATTGTCTACTTACTCCGAGAAAGATCAGTTATGTACTTTTACACGCACTATCTCAGCGTGACTTTAGTCTAGATTTTTTCGTCAGATTCATGACACAGGCCTATCGCAATTTTGTCTAGACCTCGACGGAGATAGTTTTTTATTTCATACTGAAACTTCAATGAATTTATTTTTTAATTCTATTATTATGGCCTCGTTTATCTTGGCACCACAAATGCCGAAGGCTCAAGCTGCCAGCATTTCGCCAGAGCTCTCACCGCCATCACTCAATTCTCGAATCAATAACGAACTTGTATATAGTTCTGTAAATCAGATACCAAACTTTGACCTTCCGGTTACCTACAATTCAAAAGTAAAAGTCTGGATCAACTTCTTTCAAACACGAGGCAAACGAGATTTTACCAAATATCTTGAGCGCTCCTCACGATACTTACCCAAAATCACTCCCCTTCTTGAGGCACAGGGGCTACCTCAAGACTTGGCCTACTTGGCTATGATTGAAAGTGGGTTTTCTTCACGAGCTGTCAGTTCAGCCGAAGCTGTTGGGTACTGGCAATTTATGAAACCCACTGCCCAGCGATACGGTTTAAAAGTAGAGTGGTGGATAGACGAGCGCAAAGATATTGTGAAAAGCACTCTTGCTGCGGCCAACTATCTGAATGACCTCTATAAAATGTTTAACTCCTGGTATCTTGCCGCAAGCGCCTACAATATGGGCGAGGGTCGCGTTAAGCGCCTAGTTAAAAAATATAACACAACAAATTATTGGGTTCTTTCAAAGAAAAAAGATTTTCCAAAAGAAACAGAACAGTATATCCCGAAATTAATTGCCGCTATGCTCATAGCAAAAGCCCCCAAGCTGTATGGTTTTCGAGATTTGAACCCTATGCAGCCCACAAATTTTGACTACATCGAAGCTCCAGGAGGAACAGACCTAGAGCGCCTTGCTCTTTATTTGGGCATAGACAAAGAACACCTCACCCAGATTAATCCCGAAATCACTAAAGGATTCATTCCACAGTACATACCCAGCCACAAAATCCGCATCCCGAGCGGAAAACAAGCAAAAGCTCGCAAGTTTGTGCGATCTTCTCTTGTCATGTCTAATTAACTGACGATAAAAGAACTCCTTATGATATCAAAACTACGCGTGTTGAAGTTTGGCGGTTCAAGCTTAGCCACTCCCGAACAAATAAAATCTGTAGCAAAAAAAATTGCAGACCTGCGCGAGCAAGGCATTTCACTTATTGTCGTGACAAGCGCCATGGGCAAAACTACGGACGATCTCACTCGCTTAGCCTATAATATCAGCTCTCACCCGAACCGTCGCGAACTCGATATGCTACTGACCACTGGCGAACGTATTTCAATGGCACTTATGTCCATGTGCTTACACGACTTAAATTGCCCCGCTATTAGTTTTACCGGCAGCCAAGCTGGTATTATGACCGACGGGTCTTTCTCAAACGCAAAAATAAAAGAGTTGCGCCCTATTCGAGTCGAAGAGGCCTTAAGTAAAAATCAAGTTGTCGTGCTTGCCGGATTTCAGGGCGTTGACCCCATTTCAAAAGAGATCACGACACTTGGCCGAGGTGGTTCAGACACTACGGCCATTGCCATGGCGGCACACTTCGGCGCTGAACGTTGTGAAATTTTAAAAGATGTCGATGGAGTTTTTAGCGCCGATCCGAAACTCGTGCGCTCCGCAAAGCTATATAAAAAGTTGCCGATTGAGGTTTTACAGGAATTTTGTTTTTGGGGAGCAAAGGTTTTGAATTACAGATCTGTTGAACTGGCCAAAGAACATCATGTGCCGCTTTACGTTGGCCGATCTGATAATTTTGAAATTGGCACAGAGATTACAGATGATTATCAAACTTTTAAAGAGGGTGATCTTCTCGGAGTGAATTCACACTCTGATGCAATTGAGATTTCAGTCGCTTGCTCAGATTCTACAGAGGGCGAAAATAGCATCAAAAATATTTTAAACGAATGTTTGCTGCCTGAGTTACAAATTCTCTCTTTTGAATTTGACCATGGCACATATAAAGCTCTTGCCACCTCTGACCCATCTACTTTACGTGGCGCTCGCGAGGCCTTTCGTCATGCCTCAAAAGCCCATATTTCTCGTGATAATCTCGCCACCATTACAGCGTCATTTTACAAGCGACCTTGCGAAATTCATATCGTCACTCAAGATAAGCGCGAAGCCACAATTCAGAAATATTTTTAATCATAGCGTAGCTGTAGATCGTAAAAGTAAATTACACTCCTTTTACGAACAAATTAAAAAAAAGGCGGTTTCTCAACCGCCTTTTTAATTATCATTTTATAAATTCGAAATACCTAGTGCTTCTTTTTCGTATCCGCTTTTTCTACTTTAGGTACAACTGCTGAAACGTCTTTACCAGCTGATGCCTTGCCGGCTGCCGCTTTACCGGCGGCCTGGGCGTCATCATGATCAATTTTGGCCTTGCGAATAGTTTTATTCAAAACCTGTTCACGCAATGTCGCCGTCAGCTTGTCGTTTTCTTTCAAAAACTTAATCGCTTGCTCACGGCCTTGACCCATGCGCTCACCATTGTGGCTGTACCATGCGCCTGATTTGTCAACGAGCTCATGCTTTACCGCTAAGTCTAGAATATCACCCTCGATTGAAATGCCTTCTCCGTACATAAGGTCAAATTCAATTTTAGCAAATGGTGCCGCCATTTTATTTTTCACAACCTTTACAGCTGTGCGATTGCCCACAACCTCTTCACCACTTTTAATTGCGCCGATACGGCGAACATCAAGACGAACTGAAGAGTAAAACTTAAGTGCGTTGCCGCCGGTCGTTGTTTCAGGGTTACCAAACATCACGCCAATTTTCATACGAATTTGGTTGATGAAAATCACCAATGTGTTTGAGCGAGAAATCGCAGATGTTAACTTACGCAGAGCTTGTGACATCAAACGAGCCTGAAGACCCATGTGTGAGTCGCCCATTTCGCCTTCGATTTCAGCACGCGGAGTCAGTGCCGCAACCGAATCGACAACAAGAATATCGACAGCACCCGAGCGCACAAGTGTTTCAACGATTTCGAGAGCCTGTTCACCAGTATCGGGCTGAGAAATCAAAAGATCTTTTGTGTTCACTCCCAATTTACGGGCGTAGCTGATATCAAGTGCATGCTCGGCAT
>JAGRAK010000152.1 GCA_020434645.1 Bdellovibrionales bacterium
GGTAATGCGACCGGGTATAGCCGCAGAAGACTACTCATTAAACCCAAAGCCACTGTTGCCGCGGAGTCTAGCCGAGCGCTATGATGATCTACTTGAGATGGCCACTGGTACTCAATTTTATATACCCGATGCTGCGCTCATGAGTGATTCTGATCTTTGTTATCATATTATAGCGGCCGCTAAGACACCATCTCTTCAACGTGAGCTGTATAATGTGTGCTTTTATGGGAAGAGCGATGAGCGTGTGTTGAATTCATATAAAGCGTTAGTGCGTCAGCAGCTTGTTGATTTCATCGGGGGACCACAATTTTTGCGTCATTACTTTGAGCTGAACCAACTTATTGGTTCATTTTATGAGGTTCTATTTGAGGCCGCATTACTAGAAAAGGCCGGCGGCAACTTGGATTTAAAAGAGATCTACCTAATGTGGAGATTAAAATACATTGAGCTTACATTTAAGCTCCCGAATGAGAAGTTAGAAAAATTATTTGGAGAGACATTTTTAAACTATTCTCAACAGGTGCAGTTGAGTCGAGCAAAGCGTTTCACAGAAAAACAATTGTTTGACCAATTAAAAACTGAAATTAGGGCGAGCTGGTCAGAAGCTCCAACTATTCAAGATTTTCGAAAGGCGAAACTCGCTGGAGATAATCTCGGTTTTAGGGTTTTAAAGCAACAGCAAGAACGGCAAGATTGTGTCAGTCTTTTAGCTGACGACGCCAAAGAGTCCATTCATTAATTTTTGATTTCACAACATCATCATGATCAGTTTCTAATATAATGGGGCCTTTTGGATTTCGCACACGCAAAGCTTTTGTGACGGTGTATAAAAAAGCCTGGTCTGTCGATGTTTTCAAAACATCGACAAGAACTTTAAAGTTTTCATCAGTTGGGCGAGAGCGCAAAAGGTTGACGATGTCTTTTTTGATTTCGACATTGTCACCGCCTGTTAAAACGACTTCTCGAAGTACGTAGTTGAGGTCTGGTCCCCAGTGCTTACTCAATTCTCGAAGAGCCTTTGTGCGAGTGTCTAAGTTCGCTAAAGGATCGCGAATAATTCGTAGAGTTTTCTCTAGAGGGCTGATCCAAATTCTTTGCGACATATCTTCAAAAATCCCGAAATTGCCAGAAGCCGCAAGCCATGGTGAGCCCGGAAACTGCACAGCCCAAGTTGTTTCACCAACTTTTACGAAAGTGAATTTGCGGCCACCTTGGCGCAGTTCAAAACTTGTGTATTCTTTTGCTGCAGAGGGGTGAACGCGAAAGTCGATGGGGAAGTCTTTGGTCGCATGTAGAAACTTATTAAAAAACTCCCAGTTTGTGAAAAAATCTCGATCTTTATTTCTCCAGCCGAAATCTGTCTTATCAAATTCGACAACAAGGCGTCCGTCCTTCCATACAGAAAAAGAATCGCCAAGCCCTATAGTGACAGTTTTTTTACCTTCAAACCAATTTCTGTGGAGTGGGAGCTGGTATATGCCGTGTCCAGTGACCGATCCACAATTCTTACCGTCAGAGATAACTTTCTTATCTATATAGACTATGCGTTTTTCTTCTTTGTTGCCTTGTATTCGGGTGATGGTGAGGTCGGGGCGTCCAATTTTGTCGGGGCATGCGGCTTCAAACTGAGCGTCAAAAAGAGGCTTTATAAACATAAACGGTTCGAGGCTGACTTTTTCACCGTTAAAGATAGCGCCACTATCAGTAACATTTACAGCGAAGCGATCTAGTTTTGATGAGAAGTTAAATTCGGTAGCCCAAGTGGGGGTGCCGTAGAAAGCTAAGCTGAGTAAAGGCCAAATAAGCTTTTTCATAATTTCATTCTGACACGGAATCATTTGATTGAACAACTTGTTTTTCTGCCATAAGCTGAAACCGTCTATATAATTGGAGGTCTAGGTTTATGCAAAACATCATGGGTTACTTACTACAGTATTCGACGTGCTCCGTGGCTATAGGGGCTGTGCTTTTCGCAATCACAATTGGTTATTTTGGTAGTCCACTTTTTATATGGGCGATTTTTCTTTTGGGTTTACTTGCGGGACTGGGTGCCTCATTAGAAGTTCTCGTTGTCGTTGCTGTAATCGCCGGAGTTTTTATTCTTCCGCCGCTTCGAAGAATTTTGATTACTGGTTTCATTATGAAAATAATGAAGAATGTATTGCCGCAAATTTCTGAAACTGAAAAGACGGCACTTGAAGCTGGTGTTATTTGGTCAGAAGCCGAACTTTTTTCGGGTAAACCAAATTTTACTAAATTAATGAAAGAACCCAATCCTAAACTCACTCCTGAAGAGCAAGCCTATATGGATGGGCCAGTTGAAGAGCTGTGCGCCATGGTTGATGATTGGGAAATCTGGAAAACTCGTGAGTTGTCGGCAAAAGCGCTGCAGTTTTTAAAAGACAAAGGATTTCTGGGGATGATTATCCCAAAAGAATATGGCGGGCTTGGGTTTTCGGCACTTTTACATTCTGAAGTGATCATGAAAATTTCGACACGTTCAATTGCGACTTCGATTACGGCCATGGTGCCCAATTCATTAGGGCCAGCTGAACTTCTTATTCATTACGGAACAGATGCGCAGAAAAATCATTGGCTCCCAAGGCTTGCAAAAGGTGAAGAACTCCCATGTTTTGGGTTAACAGAGCCTCAAGCGGGGAGTGATGCCGGTGCTATCACTTCAGAGGGTGTTCTTTTTAAAGGCGATGACGGTAAGATTTATATTCGCCTGAACTGGAGAAAACGTTGGATCACGCTCGCGGCAATTTCAACGGTAATTGGTTTAGCCTTTCGCCTTCGTGACCCTGAAAATCTTCTTGGCCGCGGCACTGATCTTGGTATTACTTGCGCGCTGATCCCTTCAAGTACCGCCGGAGTTGTTATCGGTCGTCGGCATGATCCACTCGGTGTGCCATTTTACAATTGCCCAACTGAAGGCTTAAATGTTGTGGTCAATGCAGAGGATGCGATTATTGGCGGAGTCGCTGGTGCTGGTGGCGGTTGGAAAATGCTAATGGAAAGCTTAGCCGCTGGTCGCGGTATTTCTTTACCTGCGCAAAGCACTGGAGGCGTGAAAGCGCTTATGCGAATCTCTTCAGCACATGCGACAATTCGAAAACAATTTGGTGTTTCAATTGGTAAATTTGAAGGTGTTGAAGAGCCGCTCGCGCGAATAGGCGGAGCTGCTTATTATACTGAAGCTATGCGCCGCTATACTTTAAGCGCACTTGATCAGGGTATTAAGCCTCCTGTTGTGACGGCGATCGCAAAATATAGTGCCACAGAAATTAGTCGTAAATGTGTAAACGATGCGATGGATATTTTGGGTGGTGCCGGTATCTCTATGGGCCCGCGCAATTTAATTGCAATCCCTTATATTGCAACGCCAATTGGTATTACGGTTGAGGGCGCGAATATTTTGACTCGAACACTTATTATTTTTGGTCAAGGGGCTTTGCGTGCCCACCCGTTCGCATTTAAAGAAGTGGCGGCCGTTGAAAAGGGTGATCTTGTTGAGTTTGATAAAGCTTTCTGGGGTCATGTCGGGCACGTTGTGCGAAATATGTGTCGTGCGATTGTTCTCAGTTTGACTCGCGGTTATTTAGCTTTTGGCAGTCGTGGAACTGGCGGGCCTGTGGCTCGACACTTTCAACGACTCGCTTGGGCTTCTGCAAGCTTTGCCATATTAGCTGACTTGAGCATGGGTCTTCTCGGTGGAAAATTAAAACACAAAGAAAAAATCACCGGGCGATTTGCCGACATATTATCGTGGATGTATATCGGAACAGCTGTGCTTCATCGCTTTGAGGCCGATGGTCGTAAAGAAGAAGATCTTCCGTTTGTTCACTATTCAATGAAAGTGGCGCTTTCTGAAATTCAAAAAGCATTTGATGGGTTGCTATCTAATTTTGATGTTCCATTTATCAGCTTGTTATTTAAAGAGCCGCTTCATTGGTGGTCTTCAATGAATCGAATAAGTGACCCGCCAACAGATGCTCTAGGGCACAAAATTTGTTCTTTGATGATGACAGATTCTGAACAACGAGAGCGATTAACTGAAGGTGTGTATATACCAAAAGATAAACAGCAGGCCTTTGGTCGACTCGAGAACGCGTTTCGCGAAATTAAAAAATCAGAAGCTACAGACTCAAAAATACGTAAGGCTATTCGTCAGAAAAAGATGGATAAGATTAAAGGTCCTAAGCGAATTGATGAAGCTCTAGCCAAAGGTATAATTACACCTGACGAAAAGTCCAATCTCGTCACTGCTGAAGAGCTAAGATGGGATGCTATACAGGTGGACGACTTCTCGGAAACAGAATATCATTCTAAGGTATATGAAAAATGATGAGAGTCCGATATCTGAAGCCGGCGTAAAACTAAAAAATATGATGGGGGTTGTCCCCCTCTTTGCCGGCTTTCCACCTGAAATGGTCGAGCAGCTCCAAAAGGCAGCTTCTGTTCTCAACTTTGAGCCTGAGCAGACGATTCTTAAACAAGGCGAGCTGAATAAGAATTTATTCTTTCTTGTTATTGGTACAGTCGATGTATTTGTTGATGGTGGTATCGTGGCTTCACTTCGCCGTAAAGGTGATCTTTTAGGCGAGATGAGTGTTATTACAGCAAAGCCCTGTTCAGCAACAATTGTGGCTCAAACTCCAGTTGAACTGATTTGTATCAATGTCGATCTGTTTAAACAAATTCTTGGTGATCGTCAGGATCAGTTTGATCACATACTTTACCGAATCTATTCGAAAATTTTAACTGACAAGGTGTCTATTACGAACGAGCGCGCGAAAAAAGTAGAGTCGGCTTTATCTGCGCTTGAGCGAGCAAAAGCTGAATTGCAAGACATCAATGCTCAGATGGAAAGACGTGTGGTTGAGCGAACACAATCTCTGCAAACTAAACTTCAAGAACTTCTTAATGAGCACTTAAATAAACTGCATGACTCTTTAAAATCAGCTTCTGAAAAATCAAGCGACGATACGAAATCTATTTTTTCAGAAGGGTTGCAAAAAGTAGATGAAGTGGTGAGGTTTTTAGAGCCACTCGTTCAACGATTTGATTTAGAAGTCTCTATGAAAAATAAAAGAGTTCTACTAGCTCAGGGTGAGCGCAAAGCTCAAACTTTATCTAAAATGGCGCTCGGTGGTACGGGTATAACAATTGATGCCGCGGCGACATTTGAAGAATCTCAAGAGAAAGTAAAAACTGAAAAATATGATGTCATTCTAGTTGATAGTGACACGGTGACATTGACAGAGACGATTCAAAAAATCTCTCCGCAAACTAAAATTGTCTA
>JAGRAK010000153.1 GCA_020434645.1 Bdellovibrionales bacterium
GGGCAAGTTTTGTGCCGTCTTCTAATCGCACTGCTTGAGGTAAAATGGCTGCAATTCGGAATATTTTTATAGAATCCGGATTCCGACTAAATTGTAAAGTAAGTTGTGCCATCGCTTACATCGTTTATATGCTCTTCGGTCAGCAAAGCTATTGGCGACATCAAGTCGGGGTAATGCGCATTGAGGTGGGTTGCGGAGGTCTTATGCGCCAAGTCTTAAAAAGGTAACCAGGTACCTTTTTAAAAACCGGAGGCGGTGCCTTCGCCGCGGGTGTCGACTACGGCTTCAAGAATTTCGTCGGTTTTTTTGCAGACGTAAATGCGGGCAGGCCAGCTTTCTTCAACAGAATTTTTTTTCAACTTTAATCCGTCGACGACTTCTGGGGAGAAGCGATCATTGTCTATAAAAAGCTTATTGGGAAGCAATTGATGATGCACGCGTGGAGCTTCAACTGCCGACTGTAATTCTTCGCCGCGGCCAAGAACACGGTAGAGAACTTGAATCACCGCTGAAATAATTCTTGGGCCGCCGGGTGCGCCAACAGCCATAATAACTTTGCCGCCCTTTTCAACTAGTGTGGGACTCATTGAGCTTAGTGGGCGTTTGCCCGGCGCAATCATATTGCCCTGACCCTGCACAAGACCAAACATATTCGGCTCGCCAGGGCGCGTGGTAAAATCATCCATTTCGTTATTGAGCATGATGCCATATTTTTCAGAGGCAACAGCAGAGCCAAAGTTTCCGTTTAGTGTTACAGTCATGGCGACCGCGTTGCCGAATTTATCTAAAACAGAAATATGGGTTGTCTCAGCCGACTCTTTATTTGAGAAGTCCTCTTCTTTAAGAGGCTCAATCGCAGTGGCTTCGTCTAGCTTTATAGATTTCGCTAGTTCTTCTAGATACTCATTGGCGAGTAATTTTTCAGTGGCCACACTGTAATGATCGGGATCTGCAATTAAAGTTCGCCCGCGAAATGCGCGGCTGAGAATTTGCCCGAGCATATGATATTCATCAATGCTTCGTGACGGGTATTTTTTAACATCTAATTTTTCGATCAGCTTAAGTGCTGTTTGCGTCACAATGCCGCCACTACTCGGTGGAGGCATAAGGTAGAGTTTGTAGCCGGAGTATTCTGTCACCATGGGTTTGCGCCAGACTGCGCGGTATTCTTGCATATCTTTTAGAGTCATGTCTCCGCCGGCGGCGCGAACGGAGGTGACAATATCTTTTGCTATAGGTCCATTGTAGAATGAAACAATATTGCGATTTCGCATTTCACTTAATGCTTTTGCCAGTCCTTTTTGTATAAATAGTTCGCCTGGTTTATATGGTGTAACTCCATTTTTTAAAAAATGGAGTTTGGCTCCTGGGCTAAACCGCGAAGCATTGGTAGCCAGCTTTTCTGAGTACTCGCCAGACACGCGAAAGCCCTTTTGGGCTAATCGAATAGGGTCATCAAATAAGCGGCTCCAATGAATTTTGCCGTATTTTTTATGAAGATCATATAGCCCTGCAGGTAGCCCGGGGACGCCCACCGCTGCGCCGCCAGTCATAGAGGCATTTTTAGATTTTTTTAAAAAGTAATCAGGATTTGTCGCAAGAGGAGCGCGCTCACGAAAGTCGAGTACTTCTACTGATTTGCCCATTTTTACGATGGCAAAACCACCTCCGCCGAGTGCTGAAAATGTGGCATTTGTGACAGACATTCCAAGCACAATGGCGACGGCCACATCTACGGGGTTTCCGCCTAATTCTGCAATTCGTTGCCCTGATTGTACGGCTAAGGGGCTTGCGGCACTCATAACGATCTCACTGCCTTTAGAGGGGAGCGCATGTGCCGCATTTAACGAAAACGGCGTTGTAGAAAGTGAAAACTGTGTTGTTGTAAGCGAAAACTGAATGAAAATAAGAAAAACGAAAAAATTACGCATAGCCCACCTCGATTTCTCTATGTTAGAAATCCATCTATGCAACAGGCAAGAAATAATATGATTAAGACGCGGGCGATCTCAAATCCCACGTACTATGTCGATGCGTTGAACGGCGAATTTGCAGATTATGCCTTCAATGAGGAGCGTGCCGAAGAGTTTCGCGGAAGATGGCGCGAGGCCGCATTTGGAGCTACTGTGCAGGATGCTTTGGATGTCGAAATTGGTACAGGTAATGGTTATTTTTTTGCCCATCAATCGTCAACACACACAGATCGACTACTGCTCGGCATAGAAATTAAGTTTAAGCCGCTGATTCAATCTATTCGTCGTGCACTCAAGCTGAATGTGAAAAACGCGCGCGTAGCCAGATTCAATGCTAGTTTTTTAGAAAATATTTTTGATGAACAAGAAATTAACAATGTATTTATTCATCACCCAGACCCATGGAATAAAAATAGCAAACACAAACGTCGTCTGATGAAGAGTGATTTTCTCAAAAAATTATATACATTGCAAAAGCCCGGTTCATTTCTTGAGTTTAAAACGGATAGCCAAGATTATTTTTTTTGGGCACTCGAAGAGTTTAAAAACTCCTCCTATAAACTTGAACGATATTCTGAAGATCTACATGGGTCTGATTGGCGCGATGAAAACTTCATCACGCATTTTGAAAAGATTTATATGGAGAAAGGGCAGCCGATATATTATCTGCGTGCCCTTCGTGAATAGCCTCATTAAATAATCGTGCAACCAGTAGTTATGCTGTCGATTTTTGGAGGTATTGAATTTGGTGGTGGGCTGAAGCCTGGCCCTGGGCTGGGCGCACCTATTCTGCGTCCAGTGGGTTGATGGTTGTAGTAGATGTAGTGAGTCGTTGGATCGATAAGAAGAGTTCGAGATAAAGTATTTTGTGTATTGGCCTTGCGAGTGTTGTCGAGAAGAGATTCTATATAAATTCCATTAGTACTTACAGATCTGTAATACACGCCGTAAGCCAATGCGCGACCACAGTCAAATCGTCGCGCTTTTGCATGAATATTTAAATTAATAGATTGTTGTGGGCCAAGTGTGAAGCGGGTCGTGCCCTCTGTAATTTCAAATTTAAATCCTGGGGAACTGGCATATATTGGGCGTTCTATTACCGTGCCAGTAAATTTATCTCGACCGGCCCCTCTTACCACTGTGAACTGAATATTTTGCTGTGTATCTATACTCAGATGCATAGGGGTATCAGTAGGGTTAGTTAATATATAAGAGCCAACTAATAGATTATCTCGAGTATCTATGGGTCTTATAGCGGCCATCGGATTTGCGTCACTTACGACAGGTGTCGGACTAGGTTGAGCAAGCACGAATAAGTCTGATATTTTTTCAACTTTAGAGCTCTTGTGCAAAAGAAAAACTCGGCAAGTTTGTATCGGGCTCGGTTCATTTGATTCTTCACTTTGGTTTTTGCGTTCTATAAAATTAAATTGATCAAATCGAGGTGGGTTATGTTGATTTAATAAAAGCGCATACATGTCTGTGCACTCTAAATAGTAAGTGTAATCAACAGATTTAAGAGAGGGCAAAGTGTAGAGTAAAAGTTCGTCTGAGTTCACTTCAAATAGATCTTTTTGATTTCGGTAGAGCGGAGACTTTGACTTTTCTATGAGCACAGAGTCTGCAACCTCATCAGATTCAATTGGCATTGAGGCCATAGTAAATGAGTGTGTATCACCAGAGGAGTTTTTTAATTCTATTGAGAATGTACATTTAGTGGGGGAGGAGGGCTCAAGTTTTTCAGTCGTGATGATTTCTTTCGACAGAAATTCAAAAAAATAATACTCAGCCTTTAGGCCTTCAGAAAAAGTGTGAGTGGGCAGAACTTCTGAATCTCGAATACAAGTTGTTTTAGAGGTCAAAGTGACGCCTTTTGTATTGTTTTTAAAAGAGACAAAACGAATCTTATCTGAAAACCGGTAGTGATCTTGCGTGCTCAATGCATTTCTTAGAGCTATTGGCAGGTCATCGCCTCGTAAAAACTCGATTTCACCAACAGACCATGGGGAGTGATGTGATTGGTTTTGAATTTTGTCCGCCGAACAGCCAATGAGTCCTAAAAAAAAGACGGTGAAAAGAAAAGTTGCAGTTAAGTGTTTGATATTACACATGTGGGCCTCCTAGTTGGCAGTAGGTAAGGCAATTGACATGCCAATTAAATAGGCAGCGTGATGGATTTTTTGCGAATAGATAAAAATTACCAGTAGTCCGTATCTATAGTGATGTCGCCCAGAACAAGCGTTTGGCAGCTCATTCTGAATTCGCTAGTTATTTTATTTTTATTACGCAGGTCTATTTCAAGTTGGGTTTCTAGGCTTAAATTACTGTGCCCATCAATGATGCGAATTTTGCATTTTCCGCAAACGCCTTCGCCATGGCATGAGCTTGCCACTGGAATATTTTGGCCGAGTAAGGCCTTCATAAGTGGAGTCCCTTTTATAACCTCAAAACTTTTATGTGAGCTTGGTTTTTTAAATGAGATAATGGGCATGTGTTGAGCTTACTTAATCTAAATAAATTTTTATAGGCGTGATTTTTAAAAATTGCTTAGGCGCGTCAGTGGGGAACGTGCGGCAGCAAGTGATAATGAGGGAGGCGAGGCGCGCAAGCTTTGGCATTTAAGTCATTTTTGGGTAAGCTCAACTTCAGATTAGATCGTGTTTGTTTAATTTGAGCAGTTTAAGTCTAAGAAAAAATCTAGAATAGGAGTTCTTGTGAGTCATGCAGTTGAAAATGTAATTATTATTGGTTCTGGGCCGGCGGGCTTAACAGCGGCTATTTATGCAGCCCGTGCGAATCTTAAGCCTCTGATGATTGAAGGTGAAGAAGTCGGGGGGCAGCTGATGACAACAACTGAAGTAGAAAACTACCCCGGTTTTGCTGAGGGCATAACTGGACCTGAGTTGATGGATGTCACCAAGAAACAAGCTGCACGATTTGGTACGCGATTTATAGCCAAGAATGTAACTAAAGTAGATTTCTCTAGCCGACCATTTAAAATTTGGGTTGGGCAGGAGTTATATCAATCTAAAACAGTAATTATCTCAACAGGTGCCACTGCGAAATATCTTGGTCTCCCAAGTGAGAAAAAGTTATTAGGTCGGGGCGTGTCAGCCTGTGCGACGTGTGACGGAGCATTTTTTAAAAATGTTGAAGTGGCAGTTATTGGCGGTGGTGATACTGCGATGGAAGAAGCGAATTTTTTAACACGATTTGCTAGTAAGGTTTATATTATTCATCGTCGTGATGAATTTCGAGCATCAAAAATAATGGCAGATCGCGTATTAAAAAACCCAAAAATTGAACCAATCTGGAATTCTCAAC
>JAGRAK010000154.1 GCA_020434645.1 Bdellovibrionales bacterium
ACGCCCGACGGGACTTTTCGGTAGTCGCGAACTCACATCTTTTTTTCCAGAAACTTGGCGAAAAAAGTTGGGGGCTTAATATGGGTAAGGCCTTATTCAGTGTTGAGAATATCACTATGCAATTTGGCGGACTAACGGCTGTTGACTCCTTTCAAATGTCTATGGAAGAAGGCCAACTTCTCGGACTTATCGGTCCAAACGGTGCAGGTAAGACCACTGTGTTTAACATGATCACTGGAGTGTACACTCCAACTAAAGGCAAAATATTGTTAAATGGTGAGGATATCACGGGACTCAAACCTTATCAGATATCTGAAAAGGGGATTGCGCGAACCTTTCAAAACATACGTCTTTTTAAAGATTTAACAGTGTTAGAAAATGTTTTAATTGGGTCTGACCAACATATTCAGTACGGACTAATTCGCACTGTGCTTCGACTCCCATCTTTTTTTAAAGAAGAAATTCAAGCCAAAGAAAAAGCGATGTCACTACTTTCAATATTTAATCTGCAGGATAAGGCCGACTGGCTCGCTTCTAATTTGCCTTATGGTGATCAGAGAAAATTAGAAATAGTACGCGCTCTAGCAACCAATCCCAAAATTATATTACTAGATGAGCCGGCAGCTGGTATGAATCATGCCGAAACAGAAAAGCTTATGGATCTTATAGCGAAAATTAGAAAAGATTTTAAGCTCACAGTTTTATTAATTGAGCATGACATGAAGCTTGTTATGGGGATCTGCGAAAGAATATTTGTTCTTGATCATGGTGAGAAAATCGCAGAGGGAAATGCCGAGAGCATTCAAAATAACAGCAAGGTGATCGAGGCTTATTTAGGTGTAGATATCGAAGACTAAAGGAGTGCTTTTTGTCTCAAGCAGAACCAAATCAGATACTATTAAATGTTAAAGATCTTCATGTCTATTTTGGTGCTATACATGCGCTTAAAGGCTTAAGTTTTCATGTTAAAAAAGGCGAGATCGTTTCACTTATTGGTGCTAATGGTGCGGGTAAAACCACAACTTTAAAGGCCATTTCGTCAGTTACTGGCTATAAGGGTGATATCGAATTTGAGGGCAAAAGACTAGCCGGCCTTGCGCCTTATGAAATTGTAAGGCTAGGGGTCGCCCATGCCCCTGAAGGTCGTGGTATTTTTTCGCCACTCACTGTGTATGAGAACCTTATGATGGGTGCTTTTACTCGTTCAGATAAAAAAGAAATTGAAGCTGATCTTGAACATTGCTTTACGCTATTCCCAAGACTTAAAGAAAGAATTGAGCAGCGTGCCGGGACACTTTCGGGTGGAGAGCAGCAGATGGTGGCTATTTCACGTGCTTTGATGGCGAGACCAAAACTTCTTATGCTCGATGAGCCATCTTTAGGGCTAGCCCCACTTATTGTTAAACAAATTTTTGATATTATTAAAAAAGTAAATTCAGAAGGAACAACAATCTTACTTGTTGAACAGAACGCCAGAATGGCTTTAAAAGTCTCGCATAGGGCTTATTGTATCGAAACCGGAAGAATTACACTGTCCGGATTAGGTCGTGATCTGTTAAATGATGATGCTGTTCGTAAAGCTTATCTCGGCGGTTAACTAAGGAGTGCAATGTGACAACAGAAGAGCCTGTTAAGGTAAATGGCATTGTTAAGTGGTTTAATGAAGAAAAGGGATTTGGATTTATTGAGCAAGCCGACGGGCGAGATCTATTTGTGCATTATAAAGAGTGTCGGGGGAGAATTCTTCAAGGCGATAAAGTTGAATATGTTTTGGGAGAAGGCAAAAAAGGACCTTGCGCCACAAAGGTTCGTGTTATTGAGAAAGCATAGATTTTATGTAGGGCTTGATGCCTGTGAAGAAAAATTCAACTGATATCATCATCAGGATAAGCCCCATTAATCTAAAAAATACTTTTTGACCACTTTCTCCAATTACAAGAGTAATACGTTTAGAGCCGAGCAGGGTAAAATAAGTCAGCAGTGAAACAAGAGCTGCGGCTATAAATAGCAGCGCTCTTTGAAGTAGTGAAGAAGACTCCTGCATCATTACCGTCATGACAGTGATTGTGCCTGGGCCACAGATAAGTGGTATAGCAAGTGGTGTAATGGCTTTAATGTTGACGTCTTGCAGGCTCATTTTTTCAGAGGCTGTAAGAAGTTTAGTTCGTGCATCTTTACCTTGGAGCATGTCGTATCCGGTTATAAAAAATAAGACGCCGCCGACAACACGTAGTGAATCGATTGAGACATTAAAAAAATCAAATAAGAATTTACCTGAGATTGCAAAAAACAACATTGCGGCAAAGGCGGCAAGACTTGCTCTCAAAGCTACGGCACGAGTGACAGTGGCTTCAGCACCCTCGGTCAGTGATGAGTAAAACGGAATGGTGCCTAGCGGATTCACGATGGTAATAAGGCTTGTAAGGGCGAGAGAAAAGTAAATAAAGGATTCTTTCAAATTTTTAAGCTCCGCGAGTTTTACGCTTGTCGTTTGAGCGACCGAGCTTATCATTGATTGCTTTCCATTCTTTTTCAAGAAAAAGTGCGCTGTTTGGGCCTGCGCGGCGGTATTCTTCAATGATGCCTTTTGCGGTAGAGTAGTCTCGATTTCGTATTAATAGCTCAACATAAGATCTAGCCACTTGAAACTGCGGATTTTTCTTATCTCGCCGTAAGATATAGTGGAATTGCTTTTTAGCCTGGTCGAACTGTCCGATTTCACCTAAAGCACGGGCGTATTGGTATCTAGCCGATTCAGTGCTGCCGCCATTTTGAAAGTATAAAGAATAAGCCTTAGCCGCGGGGTAGAAATTTTTTGAATCTGTATAAATTTCACCAATTCGCAAAAGGCTATTGATGTCTGCTTTATCTAACTCATAGGCTTTTTCAAGAGCTTGGACTTCGCAATTATTCTTTTTGCGAATATTGCAAATTTTTGCGAGATCTTTTAGCTCATGAGGCTTTGCAATGCCGCTCATTTGCTTAATTTTTAAAGGGATAATACTAAAAAAATAGGTGTCCCAATTGATCGCGTGAATTATAGCTCCGATAAGTATAAGAGTAAAAATAATGAGGCTTAATGAAGCGCCACTGGTTTCGCGATCAGAAGAAGAGTTCGATACGCGCAAAACATGCCCACATGTGCAATAGGCGTTTTGGCCTACTACACGATCAGGATGAATGTTGTTAAAGCATATCGGGCAATTTAACTGTCTCATTTTAGTACTTCCCCCAAGTCGCAATCTGTACTTAAGTCTTGCAAGAGTTGTTCTCGTTCTTGTAGGGTTATATTCGATTTGAGTGGGCTAAAAATCTACATATTTTAGTCAGTGTTAGAGTTTAGACACTTTGGCTAAGCTCGGCCACTCAAAGTGTAAGCTAAATATTAAATGTGAGTAAGTCTTTGGAGCAAAATGATATCACTTAGCGAAAAGCCCGTATTGTTTTCTGAGTCAAGAGTTGGTTCTTTTTCTATAGGCACTATTGAGCTTAATCGCCCAAAGGCACTCAATGCGCTCAATACAGAATGTTACAAATTAATCGAAGAAAAATTACTAAGCTGGAGTAAAAATCCGCAAATCGCAGCAGTTGTAATTGAAAGTCGTGGTGATAAGGCTTTTTGCGCAGGTGGCGATGTCAAATCTCTAGCTCTAGAAATTAAAAATAAAAATTATGATTTTGTAAAAGATTTTTTTTCTTACGAGTACTTTGTTGATTGCCTCATTCATGATTATTCAAAACCAATTATTGCTTTTGCTCATGGCATCACCATGGGCGGAGGGCTGGGGCTTATAAATGGCGCGAGTCACCGAGTCGTCACTGAGAGTACGCTTGTTGCTATGCCAGAGGTGGGGATTGGGCTTTTTCCAGATGTAGGGGCAACACATTTTTTGACAAAATGCCCAAATCATTTCGGTATATTTATGGGTTTAACTGGTTCTCGAATTTCAGCAAGTGACGCACTAGCGGCAGGTCTTGCCGATTATTATATACCCGCCTCATCGCTTAGAAAAGTAATGGCGGACTTGCTGCATTTACCATGGCAAAGTGATGCTCGCGTAAATAAAGAAATTCTAACTCAGTACTTTGACTCGCTTAATATAAAGGCTCCCAAGCCACAACATTTTAATGACTATTTAAAGTGGGAGCCTCTCTTTGGCAGTGCAGATTATTTTGATATTTACAATAAATTCTCGAATGCGGATTTAAATTCTGACTTTATGATTGGAGCTAGAACGCGGTTTTTATCAGGCTCACCGACTGCAAAGCAGGTTTTCTTTGAGGCATGCAAGAGGCACAGAAATTTCAATATGCAGGATGTTTTCGTTGCTGAATGGGGTATGGCCATTCAGTTTTCAAAAGAAAATGAGTTTTACGAGGGTGTTCGAGCTGTGTTGATCGATAAAGACGGAGCGCCAAAATGGGGACCTGCTGCTGAAAATGATGTCTGCGACCTTGATCGATTTTTCAACTGCAGTGAAAACAATATTTTATCACACAAGCTTAAACAAATTTTATAATTTCTGATGGGGTGCTGGCGAGCATGCCGCTAGTGTCTTCTAAGAGCTCTGTAATCTCATCTCTCATTTGCATAACCTCCTCGATGCTTTTTGTTTGCTCAAGTTGCTTACATAGCTCTGAGAAGCGGTAGGCGCCAACGGTCAAGGCTGAGGATTTATACTTATGACCAAGTCGATTAAGATCCTCAATATTTTGATTTCCAATGCAAGATTCAAATGTGAATTTAAAGTCACTGAGAGAAGATATAAATATTGAAACCACTTTTGCTGTCGCTTTGTCCCCAATGCTCTGCTTAAGCTTATCTAAAGCGTCATTACTTGCTGCAGGTGACGCTTGCATATATTTTGTAAGCACAGTTCTTAAAGCATTTATTGTAATCGGCTTTGGCAAAAAATCATTCATGCCCGCGGTAAGACATAGACGCTCATTTTCTTTAGATACGTTTGCTGTCATAGCAATAATAGGGGTTGTCACAAGACCTTCTCTCAGTTTGGCTGTGGCTTCAAATCCATTCATTATAGGCATTTGGCAATCCATCAAGATAAGGTCATATTTTGACTTAAGTGCCAGCTCAAGCGCCTCTTTACCATCGGCTGCAACCGTTGGGGTCGCGCCTAGCTGAGAGAGCATAGATTGTGCCACAATTTGATTAGTTGGGTTGTCTTCGACAATGAGCACCTTTCGGTGAGCATTTTTCTCAAACAAGGGATGGACGCCCTCATCAAAATTTGAATTGTAGGAG
>JAGRAK010000155.1 GCA_020434645.1 Bdellovibrionales bacterium
AAATAAAAACGGGAAAAACATGAAAAACAGAATGAATTTGGCAATAGGCGCACTTTTTTTCTTCTCCGGTTTGACCAGTCTCGTTTATCAAGCCGTTTGGATTCGGACTCTTTCTCTCGGCGTCGGGTCGACATCGGCCTCAATGAGTTTAGTGCTCTCGATTTTCTTTTTCGGTTTATCTGCAGGAAGTTATTTCACCGGGCAATTTGCGCACAAAATTAAAAAACCAATTCTATTTTACGGAATCATTGAAGCTTTTATCGGCGTTTACGCTATCGGACTTGTTTATGTGCTGACACATTTTCATTCAGTGCTTGCCGTCCTGCCGCTAACCGGATCACTTTCGTGGTTCGGCACTTTATGTAAATTTGCACTGGTTTTTATTCTGCTCATAGCTCCTACGCTTTGTATGGGCGCATCTCTGCCACTACTCATTCAGTTTTTTGTAAAAGAAGATAAAAGTGTAGGGCGTCTTGTGAGTTTACTTTATGGAGTGAATACTCTTGGCGCTGTCGCCGGCGCATTTTTATCTGGATTTTATTTTATTCCAAAGTTTGGTATTTATATTGCCAATCATTCAATGGCGGCACTGAATGTTTTAATTTTATTAGTAGCTGTTTATTTGCAAAAGCACTATCAACCGCTGGAGCGCGGTGATAGTCACAAGTCAGGAGCGCTGAATACAGAGTTAAAAAAAGATTTAAATAAAAAGTCATTGTCGCTATCAGCCCTTACTACTTTGCAGAAGTTTTTACTTGTATCATGTGGGGTTACAGGGTTTAGCTCCATCGCGGCCGAAGTGATGTGGAACAAATATTTGGGTATTTTCTTAGGCTCTAATATTTTTGGCCTTAGCCTGATTCTCACACTTTTTTTGCTGGGGATAGCCATCGGCTCACTCGTGCTCTCAACATTCATCGACAAAGTAAAAGATCTTGTGAAACTCTACGTCGCTGTTTTGTTACTCGCATGTATCATGATGATAGGTGCAAGTTACCTTTTAAATCTTGCCCCTATATTAACAAATGTGATCAGCTACTATATCGGTGGATCTGTTTCACTTATTATAATTAAGTCAGCACTTACCGGAGTTATTTTATTTCTGCCTACATGTTTTTTTGGTGCTCTTTTACCGCTCGGTATTCGATTACTAACAGATAAGGCCGATATGGCCGCAGCCATTACTGGAGTGACTTATTCAATTAACACTGTGGGCTCAATTCTGGGCTCTTACTTTGCTGGTATTATTTTAATTCCGATGATCGGGTCGGGACGAACATTGCAAATTGCAATTCTCCTGCTGTTGGTTACAGGAACAGCGGTCACTGTTCTTGGTTTGAAAAAAACTATAACACGTACAGTTTTTCTTTTGCTTTACGCGGCACTTTTTGTCGGATCATTTAATTATGAAGGCATAAATTTTAAAAACATTGTGAAGTCAGCATATTATCAAACCACGCCGAAAGATCTCAGCATGAAAGAAGCGATGAGGTTTTTTGCTAAAGATGCAGAGCGATTTAAACTTATTGTTGAAGGGCAGACGGCGGTCATTAGTCTCAGTCAAGATCCTGCAGAAGCAACAAATTGGGAAGACTATTTGCGACTCAAAACAAATGGACTGAATGAATCTCTATATGACGTAAAAAACTTAGACCACTTGCCTAAGTACGAGGCCTTATTGGGGCTATTGCCTTATGCATTGGCTCGTGACCCTCAAAAGGCTTTTGTGGTGGGTTATGGCGGCGGCTACACTGTTGATTTTTTATCTTCGACTGATCTTAAAGAAGTATATGTGGCTGAGCTTGAGCATGGTATTATTGAGGCTGCACAATTTGTATATAAGAATGAAAATCCAATTCTAAAAAGAGCCAACGTCAATTTGAACATAGAAGATGCGCGTTTTGCTCTGGCAGCAAAGCTTGGCGGCCCTTATGATATAATCGTGTCGCAACCATCGCACTCATGGCTTTCGGGTGTCGCTAATCTTTTCACCAGTGAATATTTTGAAATAGTAAAATCCAACTTGAGCGATAGGGGCATTTTTTCTCAGTGGCTCAATCTTTACAATATGGACACAGCGGTTTTAAAAAGTGTACTGCATACATTTTATAAGACGTTCCCATACGGTGCTATTTTTTCTGATCGAGGGGATGAAGAAATGATTATGATAGGATCGATGCATCCTATCGAGTTTAATCATAATAAACTGCAGGCTATATTTCAGAATAAAAGATTTAACGAACAATTGACAGATTTCAAAACGGCCTATGATTTTCTCTCCACCTTTTCAATGGGGCGCGAGGAGGTTGTCGCTTTAACGAAAGATGCTGAGCTTAATACAGATATTAATGCTTACGCTGAAGTTCGTCAGAGTCAGCTTTTTTATACTTTTGTTAATGATCACCCGGGTGATTTTTTAATAAATAATTACCGCGCCAACTTTAAGAGCATCGTATCTGACGAGGTGGCCCGTGATCCTGCATTTCATCTGAATATGCTACAGTCGCTTCGAAAATTCCCAGGGGAGTCTCAGGGTTATCAAAAATTCTACACAGCCTTACAAAACTACACAAAAAACCATGAGAACGAAGTTGATCAATACTACAAATTGGCTGAGTTTAATTATCAAATAGAACTGTATGCCAAGGCCAAAAAATATTTAGATCAGTTTATGGCAAAAAAGCCAACTCCCGAAGCCCTTGATTTACTCATTCGCGTCAACTTGGCGACAAAAGATTATGCCTCGGCACTTAGCGCTTATAATAAATACGCTCAGTATCAAAGTGCTTCTACTGATTGTTACGCTGTTGGTGTTTTCACGTACACATCAAATTGGTCAAAAGCGAAAACAATATTAAATCGGGTGTTGAGTAAATACTCTGACTATAAGGCGCTTTGTGGTAGCTATCTTAATCAATCTTTAGGTGCCTATTATTTTTATAATGGCAGCCCGCAAGAGGCGATTCAATATTTGCAAAGTTCGTATGATGAGTATCCATACGACTTAAGAAACTTAGAGCTTCTGATCTCAGCGTATTTCGCTAATGGGCAAAGTTATTCAGGAAATTACTACAGTTCGATTTATCAAGGCGCATATGATAAAGAAAAAAACCGTCTTGATAGCCTCGCCTATTTTTTTGAGACCGAAGGTCACAAAGAAGACGCCGAGTTTATTCGTAAACAAATTGAAAACATGAAGCGGTAAAATAAAAGGTACCTGGTAACCTTTTTAAGACTCGCCGCGCATAAAAAGGTTACCAGGTACCTTTTTTTTACGTACCTTTTCGTTGGGAGCTATCAATAGCCACGGCGCCGATGATGATGAGGCCTTTGAACACCATTTGATAAAAGCTGGGTACACCCATGAGATCCATGCCGTTATTGAGTGCTGCAATGGTGAGAGCTCCCACGAGACTGCCAGTGACTGTGCCGCTGCCGCCTTTGAGGCTCGTGCCACCAATTACAACTGCGGCTATGGCATCAAGTTCAAAGAGTTGTCCGGCATTGGGGTCAGCACTATTGAGTCGTGAAGTGAGCAGTACAGCTGCAAGACCTGAGAGAAATCCCATAAAAGTATAAACAAGAAATAAATTTTTCTTAATATTCACGCCCGCCCAATAAGCCGCTTTCTGGTTGGAGCCTATGGCATAGACACTGCGACCAAAAACAGTGGAGCTGAGTAAAAATAGAGTCACGCTGGCGACAACAAGAAGAAAAACAACAATGACGGGCATGCCTTTATAATTCATAAATGAATAAGCTAAAAAAGCGAGAAGTGACCCAGGAAAAATCAGATTCACCAAATTTTTTCGATTTGAATATATAAGCACTCCCAAAAGTGCGAGCACAGCCAAAACCGAAGGTATTGGCGGCACATACGCTCCGGCAAAATTCCCCAGAGATTCACTGACAGGAGCCATGCTTGCGCCACCAGACCAGATCAGTGCAAGGCCGCGTGCAATCACCATCATGCCGAGAGTAATAACAAATGGGACGATGCTTAGGGCTGAAATTAATATGCCAGAGACAGCGCCACTCAGTGTGCCGACAACAAGGGCGAGTGCAGTTGAGGCGAGCGCGCCGGTATAGCCCAGGCTGAGCCAATCGAAACTGAGTTGAGAGTAACCCACGGCAATTCCGGCAAGAGCGACGAGGCTACCGATCGAAAGGTCTATGCCGCCCGTGATAATCACGAGAGTCATGCCGCAAGCGAGTACGCCATTGATAGAGGCTTGCCGCAAAAGATTTGTGATGTTGCGTGAAGAGAAAAAATCACCTCTAGTCAGAATTAAAAAAAGAAAACAAAGCGTGAATAGCCCAATCCATGCGCCGTTTTTTTGCAAAAATAATTTTGTTTTTTCATTTTTCATTTTAGCCTCGAATTTATTTTAGCTCCGAATTTATTTAAGCTCCGAATGCAAGTCTCATTAGTTCAAATTGGGTGAATTGGCTGCGATCGAGTATCCCTTTAATCTGCCCTTCGCGCATCATAGCCACGCGATCACTGAGTGCCATGAGCTCCGGCAGGTCTGAGCTAATAAGTAAAATTGCCTTACCCGAGAGTGCCAGTTTAAAAATTATTTCATAAATTTCAGATTTGGCTTTGACATCAATGCCGCGCGTAGGCTCATCTAAAATAATAAGTTTTGAGTCGGTCTCCATGGCACGCGCGATAATGACCTTTTGTTGATTGCCGCCAGAAAGTTGCTGAATCTCTTGATTAATGCCCGTGCACTTGGTGTTGAGTTCTTTTAAGCGATCACCAGAGCGCTGGCTCTCGAGAGTTTCATCTATTTTGAGTTTTTTATAGAATACAGCTAGATTTGAAATTCGCGCATTCTCATTGAGTGAGCGCATAGGGAGTATGCTTTCGCCTTTGCGGTCTTCGCTAACATAACTGATACCGCCTTTTAACGCAGCCCCCGGTGACGGAAAGGACACAGGCTCGTTTAAAAATGAAACTTGTCCTGAGAGAATTTGCGAAGACTCATCACCGAAAATAGCTTTGACAAGTTCAGTGCGGCCAGAGCCAAGGAGCCCGCCAATACCAAAAATTTCACCTTCTCTGATTTCAAAATCAAGAGGCCCGAGCAGAAATTGTTTGTCAGGAATTTTTGCATTCAAAGAATGAACCCGCAAGACG
>JAGRAK010000156.1 GCA_020434645.1 Bdellovibrionales bacterium
GCCTCACATTTGTGCTTGTCGGCGTCACACCTAATCAAGGTGGCGGAGCCGGTGCCGGCACGGCCGCTACGGTTAATGATGTTGTCATTTCTCTTTATGACTTTCAAGAGAGAGTGAATATGATTGAAAGCCAGATGGGGTCTAATAAAGACACGCCCGCTGCTCAGCGACAATTGTATGCGCGAATGATTCGAGAAAATGCGCTGAATGAGCTTGTTAATTACGAATTGGTATACCAGTCGGCTGAGCGCGTCGGAGTTTTGCCAACAAAAGCAGCAACTCGCGATATGATTATCAGCGTTCCTTCATTTCAAGAAGATGGGCGCTTTGCCCGTGAAAAATACACGCAATATTTAACGTATAAAAACACGACGGCGGCAGAATTTGAAAATAAATTGAAGCGAGATGTCGTGATTCGGCAGCTTCGCGATATGTTTTTAACGGCAATGCAGTCACCTCAGGTATTGCAAGACCTTGAAAAAGAAGTTCGTGAGACAAAGATGAACTTAGAGTTTGTTAAGTTTGATACTGAACAACTAGCTGAGAGCATTGGTAAAGATAAAGCGGCTATTGATAAGTATATAGCGAGTGCTGAGAATAAATCTAAAATTGAGAGTTATTATGGATTGCATAAAGAGGATTACACTTCAAAGCCTGAAGTGAGAGCTCGGCATATACTCATTAAAGGATCTGCAGATTCTGCACTTAAGCAAATTCAAGATATTCGTAAAGAGGCTGAAAAGGGCGATTTTGCGGAGCTTGCGAAAAAATACTCACAAGATGAAGGATCTAAAGCAAACGGCGGGGATTTGAAATTTTTTGCTCGTGGTCAAATGGTGAAAGAATTTGAAGATGCCGCGTTTAGTTTACCAATTGGCCAGCTTTCGGAGCCCGTAAAGTCTGATTATGGGTACCATCTTATTAAGGTTGAAGAGCGTCGAGGTGGCGAGACAAAATCTCTTCAAGAGGTTGAGAGAGAAATTGCGAAGAACTTAATCGCTGAAGAATCTCGAGAGACTTTGATGAAAGAAGTCTCAGATATATTAAAAGATAAAAAAGATATTCAGGCATGGGTGGCAAAGCAGAAGCTAAAGTGGGAGGAAACCGGTGACTTTGGATTAGCTCAAAGTCGTATTCCCAAAATAGAGGCTGGTGACGAGGCTCTTCAGGCTGCGCTCAGTTTGAAAAAGTCGGGTGATGTTTACCCAGCCCTTGTAAGGGGTGGGTCTACTGCTTATATTTTAAAATTAAAACAGATATCAAAGCCAACCAGCCAAGATAAATCCAGCAACCTGCCATCGTCACAATTGGCGGCGGGTGGAGCTGAAACCCTTGGGCTGTGGGCTGAAGAGCTTAAAAAGTCCGCGATTATTCAGAAAAATAATGCGCTGTTAAACTAAAATTAAATTTCGCGGTATGAGTGTTTGACCGGCGATATAATTTAATAACAAGCAAATATTTGAGTCCGTCTCACATTGAGACAGCACTTTTACGCACGAATCAGTGTACTAAATTGAGAATCTTTTTAAATCAAAAATAGAGTATTTGAGGGTGGATATCCCCCTCAAATTCCTAGACTAAAGGCCGATAGGTTATACATGGTTCGTTCGGCACTTAAGATATCAATCTACCTATTTATGTTTTTGTCATTTTCGTCATACGCCCATGGTGAGCCGAGACGATTTGTTGAAGGTGAAATTATAGTTAAATTAAAAGGGCAGCAGGCGGGTGTGTCTGGCCAAAGCTTTATGGGCAAAGCTCAAAGCAAAAAAGGTTTAAAACTTAAAAATGCCTTTTCGCGTATGGGCGTTTACCATTTTCAGGTGAAGCCTGGGCAAGAAGTAGATGAGGCTATTAATGAATTAAAAGATGATCCTGAAGTGGAGTACGCCGAGCCCAACTATATTTATGGTAAAGCGACAGTCGGAACAGTTCAGCAAACATTTTCAAGTTCTGAAGTCTCTGCGATGTCGAACTCTTCAAGTAGTACATATTTAGCGACTGATGCCAATATACAAGTTCAAAGCTCATGGGGAGTGGTTTCTCATAATGGTGTACCGGTTGTTGCGGTAATTGATACAGGTCTTGATCTTAATCATTCTGTATTTAGTACGACAGGAGCTATTTGGCAAAACTCAGGAGAAGTACCGGGTAATGGCATTGATGATGATCACAACGGATATATAGATGATGTCAATGGCTGGAACTTTGTCTCGAACACGTCAAGTATGTATGATGACGATGGGCATGGCACTCATGTTTCAGGCATTATCTTAGGGGTCACTCAAGACATTTACAATCCGCCTTATCCGGCCGCGACTATTAAAATTATGCCGCTCAAATTTCTTGATGGTGATGGGTTCGGTAAAACTTCAGATGCCATTAAGGCTATATATTATGCCGTTAATAATGGAGCGACAGTGCTGAATAACTCTTGGGGAGGACCAAGTTATTCTTCAGCCCTTCATGAGGCCATCACCTATGCATACAATTCAGGTGTGACATTTGTTGCGGCAGCCGGAAACTCAGGTACAAATAATGATTCGGCTCCGATGTATCCGTCTTCATATAATGTGCCGAATATTATTTCAGTTGCGGCTACGTTAGATTCAGATGTTCTCGCCTCTTTTTCAAATTATGGTAAAAACACAGTTCATCTCGCTTCACCTGGTGTTTATATCTTGAGTACTTTGCCTGGAGCCGGTTACGGCAGTATGTCTGGTACGAGTATGGCCACTCCTTTTGTGGCTGGACTTGCGGCACTTATGAAATCAGAAAAACCGGATATGCTGGGTTACCAAGTCAAACAAATCATCATGAATACGACAGATCTTGTCGTCGACGGTGGTGGTCATCCGCTATTAAATAATAAAGTTTCATCTGAAGGTCGGATGAATGTTTACAGTGCTGTTCAGTCAGCAAAAGTGAGCTCGGTAGATGCATCTCAACCGAGTTATTCATTTTCAAATCAAGATCGTGGTTTAGCATCAAGTATCGCCGCAAGCGGTTGTGGACTTGTTTCAAAAATGGTGAAGAATGGTCGCGGTGGCCCAGGTGGAGGTAGTCCCGCTCCTGAAAGTTGGGGTATATTTTTAATTTTAACAGTCTTTGCGTTGCCACTGATTATCTACAACGCCCTTCGCAAGAAAAATCCAGCTCAGCGTCGAGTGCACGAGCGTTATAAAATTGAATCTGAAGTTAAAGTTAAACTTGGTGACCGTGAACTTGTGGCTTCTGTCAGTTCTATCTCTCAAGGTGGGGTGCAGATCAATACAGATGCACTACTTGATCAGGGCGGAATCGTCAGTATGGTTATCAGAAGCCCAGACGGCCAAGAGCAAATTGCGGTTGAAGGACGAGTTGTCTGGAGCGAATCGCAAAAAGCTTATGGTGTTCAATTTGCTGAGACATCGCAAACTATCCGCGAGCGCATATCCAGCTGGACAAAAGCGCTCGCCAAGGTCTCTTAATTATATAGAGCTTTAAATAATATTAGATCTTTTAGAATTCAGATTTATATTTTCATTAAAATATAAATCTGAATTTTGCCATAAACTCTTCAGAAACAAACCCGCGATAGTCCTCTTCGCCGAACCAGCTATAAAGGCCCATAAGCTCGCAGCCAAATGATATGGTGGGTTTAATTTCATAAAGAAGGCCTGTGGCAAAGCTTGGACCAATCAGAGTTTCGCTACTGGCTGCTCCACCCGGATCATAAGAGATAAAGCCAAACCCAGGGGAGAGATAAAAATCCCATGACTGGCGATTAAAATGTGGGCGAATAAATGCTCCGGCTGTGGTCACTCCTGCGGCAGCGGGGCTTGTGCTATCAGGGTACATACGAAAATAACCGCCAAGGCTGTAAGTGCGCTCATAGGCATGTTCGTAGTCGAGGCCAAGCGCCATTCCACCACGAGTGAATCCAAAATTGACGAGAATCGCATTTTGCCCTTCCCGAAATTCGGCAAAAGACTGACTTGCAATCAAAATAATTGCAAGCCCTAGAATTGATTTTAAAATGTGCTTCATATTGCTCTCCAAAAATTACGTCTTAGCTGCCCATGAGTTGCAAGTGCCTTTTGCGTGTACAAGGCAAGCGGGTATTAGCATGCATGTCGGTTGAGCAGGCGTTGCTTTTTTGTAGTTATAGAACATGCAAGTGTCGCAAGTCTGCGTTGCGGCTTTGTGGCCAGCCTTATCTGTGTGGGGCATATAGCTTGGAGATGCTTTTTTAGCGGCGGCAGGATCTTTTATCGCAGCAGCAAGATCTTCGACATAACCAATGCTTTTTGCAGTTGTTACGCAGCCTTTATTTGCAGCGTCTTTTCTCTTAAGACCTGTCATATCAATAAGCATGGGCTCTGCGGCAAAAGCTTCAGAATTCACCAGTAGGTGAGTGAGGGCTCCGGCACTTGTGTAGAAAAAAACTTGCTTAAAAAAATTGCGTCGTGTGGTCACTTTCATAAAAATTCTCCTTGTTGAAAACAAAATGATAATGGAGTGCAGAGCGTAATGCTAGCGCGGCTGCGATGCGATATAGGGATGAGCACGCCAATTGCACAATATTCACTTGTAATTAGTGAAATCAAATCTGGCCACAAACCGGCTCAGTTTAAAGGACGTATTTTGTCATGTTGTTAAAGTCATTAACGTATCAATTTTACATTTCTGGAGTTCTCGCTGCCGGAGTTCTCGTTTCGACTCGGGCTTATTCAATACCCGTGATCGATGCACCGCTAGAGAGTCCCGTATCAATAAGCTCATCGATTCTTGAGTCACAGCAACAGCTAGTGTGGCCGACTTTGAGTCAAGATGGGTTTGTTAAAGAGGTTCAGTTTCATAAAAAACGTGTTGAGTTATTGAGCCGATTTATTGGCGAGTATTTGGGGTTGAACTCACGAGAGCTTATTTTAGACGTTGCGCATGTGCATGATGACGCGAAACTGACTTCTGAAATGACGACTGAGCTTTATGAGATGTACCGAGATGAATCGGTTTCTAAAAAAGCAACGGTTAAAAAGGTGAATGATCTTGATCGCGAAATTACTTTAAACAAATTAAAAGAGCTCGGTCTTTTCGACGGAGTTTCTATAGACACCAAAGCTCTCTACGCTGTGTTTGTAGTCGAC
>JAGRAK010000157.1 GCA_020434645.1 Bdellovibrionales bacterium
CGAATATGTCCTGGAGTCCGCCATCGGCATTCAAAGTGGGACCTGTTCCGACTCGTATTCTCTCGCCTCCGCTGACTCAAATGGT
Organism: Bdellovibrionales bacterium; assembly: GCA_020434645.1. Lineage (GTDB taxonomy): Bacteria > Bdellovibrionota > Bdellovibrionia > Bdellovibrionales > UBA1609 > RBG-16-40-8. The sequence goes on from JAGRAK010000157.1 coordinate 86, forward strand.
TGAAAATTTATTTTTAATCCCTACGAAAATACATGGCATTGCAGCTGAAACAATTCATTCATTACGAACGCGAGGGGCACAAAAATATATCGAAAAATTTCCCCGCATTATGTGGTCGCCCATTGCTGGCGCAGATCGCTACTTGATTGAGATCTCAAAAAATAAATCCTTTAGTGAAATTTTGGTTTCACAAACAGTACCACGCACATATTATAACTGGAAATACATTGAGCCAGGCACTTACTACTGGCGAGCAAAGGGGCTTAGCGAAAATTCTAAAGATGGCCTATATTCACAAACTCAAGAATTAAAAATTGCTGTTCAAGCCCCCGCGGCACTATCGAAAAGTTCAATTATTGATGAGGTGCCTGATCAAATATTACTTCAAGCCCCGCCGCCACCAATCACAATAAGTTGGAATCCCACTATATTTTCAAAAGCATATGAAATCGAATTTTCTAACTCAAGCGAGTTTAAAAATCCGACTCACTTCATAACTAACTCTTCTTCAAAGCAAATTCAGCTGGCGACAGCCGGTATTTATTTTTGGCGCATTCGATCTTTAGATGGTAATAAAATGCCGGTATCACCGTTCTCATCAACTTATACACTAGAATTTCAACGTGTATTTAAAGACCCTCTTCAAAATAAAAATTTGCTCGCAATATACCCAAAGCAACAAGATTCTATTATTTTAGTGGGCAGGTCGCAGTCAGAAATTCAATTTAAATGGACAAAGCCTTATGTTGATGCCGAATACAGAATTGAATTATCATACGAACCTAACTTTGAATCAGTATTTTATTCGGCAAGCACAAAAGAAAATCATTTAACCTACACAGAGATGTTTCACGGCGGAGTTGTTTATTGGCGCATTCGAGCTGAGAAAAAAGATTTCGTCACAGACTGGACTGGGGCGAATCGATTCTTAGTCTCATATGAGAACCGACCATTTGACTTCGAAAAATCAGATCTCTTTTTTGCAGCCCGTCTAAGAGCAAAAGAACGCCAACTCGCTATGCTTGCTGCACAAAAAAGACGTATTGCCCAATTGCGCACACCCGCAGGCGCACTTGAGTTGCAACTTGATACCCCTCAACTTATTGAGCCACCAACAAGTTTTCTTATTGAGTCCAATATAGACCCAACACTAAACGCACAAAAACTGGCAAATTTACCAAGTGATAAAATGTACACTTTGGTAAAAGGCTACCCCGTTATTCGTTGGAAGAAAGTACCCGCTGCCGAACGTTATGTAATAGAAATCGCAAAGGACAAAGACTTTACGCAAACAGTGACAAAATCCCCTACGTGGAATCCATTTTACAGCTGGGACGCCGCTCGCCCTGGTCAGTTTTATTATCGTATTCAGGCATTCAATGACCGCTACAAAAGAAGTCAGTTTACAGACGCATACCCACTTCAAGTTACTGTAGCGGCCGTAACACCCACAAGTCAGGATACATTTGTAGAAGTGTACGATGAGCCACGCGATATGTGGCAACCACCAGAACCGTTTACACTTTCATGGAAGCCCGTGGTATTTGCACGGGGATACGAAGTTGAGTTTTCTGAAGACAACACCTTCTCACTTGCAAAAGTATACAAAACAAATGAGACATCGACGGACATACGGGTCAACCGTGCCGGCCTTTACTATTGGCGCGTTAGACCTATTAATGAACATCTAGTTGGTATTGCGCCTTTTTCGACTATTCGATCAGTTGAGGTCATCCAAACCAATCGCCGTCCAGCCAGTTTAGAAAATATAACGGGGCTTTTCCCGATTAAGCGGACAATGCTATTTGTTGGTGAGGGCATAATGAATCTTGCATTTCATTGGATTTCACCGGAGCCCAATACCTCTGTAGAACTCGAGGTGTCTGATACCAAAAATTTTGAAAGAGTTCTTTCAAGAAAAATCAGTAAAAAAGGCGCGGCCGTCATATCTAATGATTTACCCGAGGGTCACCTCTACTGGAGAGTCAAATCTAAATCAACAGTATCCGCCGTCAATGAGTTTTACTTAAGGCGAGAACGCAAGCCGTACACTCCTGAAGTGAAAGCCGATCTGAGTCACTAAGTCGCTCACCACCCAAGCGCGCGGGCACCGAACCAACTGACCTACTCATTCGATTTAATCTAGGCGACCTGTAATCAAAATATCACGCCCCATCCCAATAGTTTTGGGATTTCGCAATTCGCGTCGATTGGGCAATTCGGCTATAGATACATTTTTAGAATAATTAATTCCTGATTTTGCGCCAATGATTTGCGGCGCTATAAATTGATAAAATCGTTGAGCGCATGAACTCTGTAGAAAAGAGCTCAGCACCCCCGCACCGCCCTCGACATATATAGACTGAACATTGTGTGAAAAAAGTTGGCCGAGTAAATCAACAATATCAATTTTACCATCACGGCCAACTTTACAATGCAGCAGGGTTGCGGCATCAGTCGACAAGTTCAGTTTATCTGAAATCGCAACAAATACTTCTGTGGCGTCACGATGACGACATAAATTAGATCTAGATATTTGTTCAACTATTTCGCCATTGGTATCCAACACCACAACACTGTTTTTTTTACCTACGAATAAAGGATGTCGTATGTCTAAAGTTGGATTGTCACGAAGAAAAGTTTCTTTACCAATAAGAACCGCATCATATTGCGCTCTCAAAAAATGAGAGTACTCGCGCGCTGTCTCACCTGTTATCCATTTACTTTCACCTGACACATGTGCCATTTGTCCATCTAAGCTTGTGGCCACCTTTAACGCTACAAATGGTCGTTTGTTTTCGATCACAAATGTGAATATTTCTATGAGTTCTTCAAGCTCAGTTTTTAGCGCCTCATCTTGTTCAACCAGGATGCCCGCAGACCTTAAAATCTCTGCCCCTTTGCCATTCACCAGTGGGTTTGGATCACGAAGACCATAGACCACTTTCTTAATCGGCAGTAAAGCGAGCCTCTTTGCGCATGAAGGGGTTTTGCCTTCATGAGCACATGGCTCGAGGGTGACATAGATTGTAGCACCCTTTAAATCGTTTTCATTTTGAATTTGTTTTAGAGCATCAATTTCAGCGTGATCGCCCCCGAAAATTCTATGAAATCCTTTTGCCAAAAGATCACCATTGGCATCAAGAATAACACACCCCACTGGTGGATTTGGCGCGACAAAACCAAACCCTTTTCGCGCTTCATCTATGGCCAACTTCATGGCACCTAATGGTGTTAACAATATTTATGCCTTCCAGGATTTCCAATAATCTTTGAGCTCAACTGAGTCGAGTGCTTTTTCACGAATTAGTGGAATTCGCGAATCCACCATAACGGCGTACTCATTTGTATCTGTCTTGCCGGCAATACCTTTCACCGCCTTGGGATGTGGTCCATGAGGGAATCCCATCGGGTGCAACGACAGCATACCGGCATGCAAATTGTCGCGACTAAAGAAATCTCCTGCGTGATAAAAAAGCACCTCATCATAATCAATGTTTTGATGATAGAATGGCACTTTCAGCGCATCGGCATCTTGCTCCAGAGGCCTCGGCAAAAAGGTACAAATAACAAAATCGCGTGCAACAAATGTAGTATGTGCCGACGGCGGCAAATGCGCTCGGTGAGACATAAGAGGCATCATATGATCTGTATGAAGCGTAAACGGAAATAAATCACCCTTCCATCCCACAACATCAAATACTGTCTCGTCATAGAAGTAGGTTGTTATTTCTTCAGCGTGCTTCACTTCAATTTCTTTTACTGGAAAACCCAATTCTTGAATCCGTTTATCAAGTGCGGCCAGATCTGGTTTGCCAATAGCATTTTCATCATAAATTGCGTGGCGACCAACCAGTCCGCGCTCGGGCTCTTCATAGTGACTGTTTAAATTTTCTGTAACGAAAAAATTAGATTTTTCTTTTGGGTAAATAGCGTGAACGATACATTTCGGAATCACGATGTACTGACCTGGCTCGTAATTTAATAAACCGTACTCCGTAAAAATTTCGCCCTTGCCCTTGTGACAAAAATAAAGCAAATCACCATCAGCGCTTCGAAAACCCTTAAGCTTATCTGCCGGCTGAACGTCTACCCACTGCAAATAAATATTTAAACATGAATTATAAAACAGACGCTGGCGACCCTCTGCCTCAGGGCACTTCACAAGATCGTACATTCTCGGTTTGAGCGGCCCTTCTATTTTTGTCCAACGCGTGCTCGGGTTTTTACGAATTAAATGAGAGACTGGACCAAAGAAACCCTTCAGCCCCTGCTCTTCCTCAAATTGTCCCTCAGGTATACCTTTGTGTCCTTGACGCGTAGGCTTGCCTTGCGTGTAGTGATGCATTAGAGATACCCACGTCTACGCTGATCTTCTTCAATTGAATCAAACAGTGCCTGAAAATTACCTTCACCAAACCCAGAATGATTTTTTCTTTGAATGATTTCGTAAAAAATTGGGCCAATAACTGTTTGCGAGAAGATTTGAAGTAAATAGCCCTCTTCATCGCCATCTACTAGAATTTTCAGCTCTTGCAACTGATCTAAATCTTCGGTGACATTTGGCATACGTGTCGGGACGGCTTCATAATAAGTGTCTGGAACAGTGAGAAACTCTATGCCGCTACCACGTAGTTCACGAACCGTTTTAATTATATCATTTGTTAATAAAGCAATGTGCTGTATTCCAGAACCCTTATACTCATCTAAGTACTCTTGAATTTGAGATTTTTGACCTGCTGGCTCATTGATCGGAATAATTATTTTGTCACATGGGCTGCGCATAACCTTAGAGTAAAGCCCGGTGGCTTTTCCTTTAATATCAAAGTAACGAACTTCACGAAAATTAAATATTTTCTGGTAAAAATCGCACCACTGCTGCATTTCACCCTTTGGCACATTGTTTGTGAGATGATCAATCACAGTGAGCCCAAAGCCCGGCACTTTTTCTCGTGTAGTTAAATCAAAGTCAGCATCAAATACCTTGTACTGATCTGCAGAACCGTAACCATCGATAAAATAAACAACTGAATCCCCGATA